>NZ_CAJMYY010000015.1:0-222543 GCF_905220185.1 Paraburkholderia sp. J11-2
ATGAATCGGGGCCTGATGCTGGCTCAGCACTTCCATCGCCACGGTGCCCTGGCCGGCGATCACGTAGGGATCGTCGAACGGATGCACGAAGGTCAGGCCGCGCTCTTCCTGCAGGCGCACGGCGTGGGCATAGGCGTCGCTGTACGACTCGCCGGCCTGCACGACCTCGACGGTCGCGCCGCCGTGGGCGCGCACGGCATCGACCTTCACCTGCGGCGTGGTCACCGGCACGCAGATCACGGCCTTCACACCCAGTTTCGCCGCCGAGAGCGCCACGCCCTGCGCGTGATTGCCCGCCGAGGCGGTAATCACGCCGCGCTCCAGCTGCGCGGGCGAGAGGTGCGCCATCTTGTTGTAGGCGCCGCGCAGCTTGAAGGAGAACACCGGCTGGTTGTCCTCGCGCTTGAGGAACACGGCGTTACGCAGGCGCGCCGAGAGATTCGGTGCGCGCTCGAGTTCGGTCTCGCGGGCGACGTCGTAGACGCGGGCGGTGAGGATTTTCTTCAGGTAATCGTCGTGGGAGACCATGCGAGGACGCGCCGGGCGCGGGTTTAGGGCGGGAAAGCGTAAATGATAGCGCCAACGGCTCCCGCTCTGGAGGCGGGGGCGTACCAGCGCGGGCATACCGGCGCGGGCTGGCGGCTGTCACTCGACGCGCCGGCGCGATTCGCCGACCGGCCGGAAGGCAAATCATCGTCAAAGCGCGTGCAATCCAGCGTGAACCACCCGTCAACGCAAGTGAATGTTATGTGTTCACCAAGTTCCCACGCGGCGTCAGCGCGGGCGCGGATCATGCGGTAAAATCTGTTTTCGAAACAAGGATCGGATGATGCACTGGCAACTTCGGACAGCCCATTTGATGCCCGCACGGCGCGTAACCCGCCCGGCGGCGCAGCGGCATGCCCGCCACGCACGATCGTGTCGCTAAATCCGAGCGCCGGGGAACCATCGGCGTGAGCGTTGCCGCCATGTGCCTCCCCACCCCTTTCGTCCGCAGCCAGCCACAGGCGGACACGATTTCAGAATAGCGCCCCACGCGCCCCGTCAGCATCCGTCGCAGCGGCCGCGAGCCGTGCGCGGGGCTGGCCCAAAGAGTCGTCCAACCATGAACGCACCTCAAGTTTTCGATCCTCACGGCGCCGCCACCGCCGTGGCCGCCGACATCGAACCGCGCCTGCGCGAGATTCCCTATAACTACACGTCCTTTTCGGACCGCGAAATCGTCATCCGCCTGCTCGGCGAAGACGCATGGAACGCGCTCGCCGAACTGCGCGCGGAGCGCCGCACCGGCCGCTCGGCGCGCATGCTCTACGAGGTGCTGGGCGATATCTGGGTCGTGCGCCGCAACCCGTATCTGCAGGACGACCTGCTCGACAACCCGAAGCGCCGCGCGCTGCTGATCGAGGCGCTGAACCACCGCCTCGCCGAAATCGAAAAGCGCCGCCGCGCCGATTTGCAGGAGCATGCGGACAAGGAAGGGGTGGAGCGCGCCGCGCGCGTGGAAAAGCTGGTCAGCGCCACGCGCCGCGCCATCGACGCCTTCGCGGGCGAGTTCGAGAAGATGGCCGACTTGCGCCGCCGCGCCGTCAAGGTGCTCGGCAAGCGCACGCAGAAGGACAACATCCGCTTCGACGGCCTCTCGCGCGTCTCGCACGTGACCGACGCGACCGACTGGCGCGTGGAATACCCATTCGTCGTCCTGACGCCCGATACCGAAGCCGAGATCGCCGGGCTCATCAAGGCCTGCTTCGAACTCGGCCTCACGGTGATTCCGCGCGGAGGCGGCACGGGCTACACGGGCGGCGCGGTGCCGCTCACGCCGTTCTCGGCCGTCATCAACACCGAAAAGCTCGAGCAGCTCGGGCCCGTCGAGATGACCGACCTGCCAGGCGTGGACCGCAAGGTCGCGACCATTTTCTCGGGCGCGGGCGTGGTCACGCGCCGTGTGACGGAGGCCGCCGACGCCGCGGGCTTCGTGTTTGCCGTGGACCCGACCTCGCTCGATGCGTCGTGCATCGGCGGCAACGTCGCGATGAACGCGGGCGGCAAGAAGGCCGTGCTGTGGGGCACGGCGCTCGACAATCTCGCCTGGTGGCGCATGGTCGACCCGGAAGGCAACTGGCTCGAAGTCACGCGTCTTGACCACAACATGGGCAAGATCCACGACATTCCCGTGGCGCGCTTCGAGCTGAAGTGGTTCGACGGCGAATACGCGCCGGGCGAAAAGCTCTTGCGCACCGAGTCGCTCGATATCGAAGGCAAGCGCTTCCGCAAGGAAGGCCTCGGCAAGGACGTCACCGATAAATTCCTGGCCGGCCTGCCGGGCGTGCAGAAGGAAGGCTGCGACGGGCTCATCACGTCCGCGCGCTGGGTGCTGCACAAGATGCCGGCGCATACGCGCACGGTGTGCCTGGAGTTCTTTGGCCAGGCGCGCGAGGCGATTCCGAGCATCGTCGAGATCAAGGACTACCTGTTCGAAACGTCGAAGCAGGGCGGTGCGATTCTCGCGGGCCTCGAGCACCTCGACGAGCGCTATCTGCGCGCCGTGGGCTACGCGACCAAGAGCAAGCGCAACGCGTTTCCGAAGATGGTGCTGATCGGCGATATCGTCGGCGACGACGCCGATGCCGTGGCCGCCGCGACCTCGGAAGTCATCCGCATGGCCAACGGCAAGAGCGGCGAAGGCTTCGTCGCGGTGTCCGCCGAGGCGCGCAAGCGCTTCTGGCTCGACCGCAGCCGCACGGCCGCGATCGCCAAGCACACCAACGCGTTCAAGATCAACGAAGACGTCGTGATTCCGCTCAACCGCATGGGCGAGTACACGGACGGCATCGAGCGCATCAACATCGAGCTGTCGATCAAGAACAAGCTGCAGCTGGTCGACGCGCTCGAAGCGTTCTTCAAGGCAGGCAAGCTGCCGCTCGGCAAGACGGACGACGCAAACGAGATTCCCTCCGCGGAACTGCTCGAAGACCGCGTGCAGCAGGCGCTCGACTTGCTCAAGCGCGTGCGCGAGCGCTGGACCTTCGTGGGCGAGAAGCTCGACCTGTCGCTGCGCGAGGCGCAGCACTACCTCGTGCAACTGGGCTATGAGGCGCTCGCGGAAAAGTTCGCCGACCGCGTGGATGCGCAGCCGGACGCCAACGTCTTCCACGTGACCCAGGACCGCACGGTGCGCATCTCGTGGAAGCAGGAGATCCGCGCGGAACTGCGCAAGATCTTCAACGGCGGCGAATTCAAGCCGATCCTCGACGAGACTCAGGCGATCCACAAGAAGGTCCTGCGCGGCCGCGTGTTCGTGGCGCTGCACATGCACGCCGGCGACGGCAACGTGCACACGAACCTGCCGGTCAACTCGGACAACTACGAGATGCTGCAGGACGCGCACCACGCGGTGGCGCGCATCATGAAGCTCGCGCGTTCGCTCGACGGCGTGATTTCGGGCGAGCACGGCATCGGCATCACGAAGCTCGAATTCCTGACCGATGACGAGATCGCCGAGTTCCGCGCCTACAAGCAGCGCGTCGACCCGCAAGGCCGCTTCAACGCGGGCAAGCTGCTCGAAGGCGCCGACCTGCGCAACGCCTACACGCCGTCGTTCGGCCTGATGGGCTATGAGTCGCTCATCATGAAGCAGTCCGACATTGGCGCGATTGCCGATTCGGTGAAGGACTGTCTGCGCTGCGGCAAATGCAAGCCGGTGTGCGCGACCCACGTGCCGCGCGCGAACCTGCTCTACAGCCCGCGCAACAAGATTCTCGCGACCTCCTTGCTGGTCGAGGCGTTCCTGTACGAAGAGCAGACGCGCCGTGGCGTGTCGATCAAGCACTGGGACGAGTTCAACGACGTGGCCGACCACTGTACGGTCTGCCACAAGTGCGTGACGCCGTGCCCGGTCAAGATCGACTTCGGCGACGTGACGATGAACATGCGCAACCTGCTGCGCAAGATGGGCAAGAAGAAGTTCAACGCGGGCAACGCGGCGGGCATGTTCTTCCTGAACGCCACGAACCCGCAGACCATCAATCTCGCGCGCACTGCGATGATGGGCGTGGGCTACAAGGCGCAGCGCCTCGGCAACGACGTGCTGAAGAAGTTCGTGAAGAAGCAGACGGCACATCCGCCCGCATCCACGGGCAAGCCGGCCGTGGTCGAGCAGGTGATCCACTTCGTCAACAAGAAGATGCCGGGCAACCTGCCGAAGAAGACGGCGCGCGCGCTGCTCGACATCGAAGACAACAAGATCGTGCCGATCATCCGCAACCCGAAGACGACGAGCGTCGATTCGGAAGCGGTGTTCTACTTCCCCGGCTGCGGCTCGGAGCGCCTGTTCTCGCAAGTGGGGCTCGCCACGCAAGCCATGCTCTGGGAAGCGGGCGTGCAGACGGTGCTGCCGCCGGGCTACCTGTGCTGCGGTTATCCGCAGCGCGGCTCGGGCCAGTACGACAAGGCCGAGAAGATCGTCACCGACAACCGCGTGCTGTTCCACCGCGTGGCGAATACGCTCAACTACCTCGACATCAAGACGGTGGTGGTGTCGTGCGGCACGTGCTACGACCAGCTGGCCGGTTATGAATTCGACAAGATTTTCCCGGGATGCCGCATCATCGACATCCACGAATTCCTGCTGGAGAAGGGCATCAAGCTCGATGGCGTGTCGGGTACGCGCTACATGTACCACGACCCGTGCCACACGCCGATCAAGACGATCGACCCGGTCAAGCTCGTCAATGAACTGATGGGTTCCGAAAAGGACGGCTACAAGATCGAGAAGAACGATCGCTGCTGCGGCGAATCGGGCACGCTGGCCGTCACGCGCCCGGACATTTCGACTCAGGTGCGTTTCCGCAAGGAAGAGGAAATCCGCAAGGGCGCGGCGAAGCTGCGCGGCATTCCGATCGTGGGCAACGGCGCGAACGGAGTGCAGCCGGCAACGCCGCAGGAAGCGGGCGGGCAGGGTACGACGCAGGACGTCAAGATTCTGACGAGCTGCCCGTCGTGCCTCCAGGGTCTGTCGCGGTACAACGAAGACGCCAACATCGAAGCCGACTACATCGTGGTGGAAATCGCCCGGCACATACTTGGCGAAAACTGGATGGCGGACTACGTTCAGAACGCGAACAATGGCGGAATCGAGCGCGTGCTGGTCTAATGGCAGCGCTCAATTTTCCGTGAACCGGTTCGGGGACGACGATGACATGCGTATTCTGCAGTGAGGAAGGCGGCGATGTGCTGTGGCAGGACGAGCGCATGCGCGTCGTGCTCGCGACTGCCGAGGCCGACTATCCCGGCTTTTGCCGGGTCATCTGGAATGCGCACGTCGCCGAATTCTCGGACCTGGGCGTGGCCGACCGGGAACATCTGATGCGCGCGGTGTACGCCGTCGAGCGTGCGCTGCGCCGCATCATGCAGCCTTCGAAGGTGAATCTGGCGAGCCTCGGCAACCAGGTGCCGCACGTGCACTGGCACGTGATTCCGCGCTTCACGAACGACGCCCATTTCCCCATGTCCGTCTGGTCGCCGCGCCAGCGCACGGTGTCCGAGGCGATGCTGGGCCAGCGCCGCGCACAGGCCACGCTGCTGCGCGACGCGGTGCGCCAGGAAATGGAGCAGGCTTAAGGCCAGACCAGGCCCGGGCCGGGCGGTGGGCGTCCAACAGCAGGAACGATTATGAGTGGACTGAAATCCGATACGCCGGTGCCAACCGGCGTCGTGGTGCACGCGCTCTCGCGCGTGCTGGAACTCCAGTACGCGAACGGCGAGAGCTACCGCGTGCCTTTCGAGCTGATGCGCGTGTTTTCGCCCTCGGCGGAAGTGCGCGGACATGGCCCCGGCCAGGAAACGCTGCAAACAGGCAAGCGCGAGGTGACGATCACGGCGCTCGAAGGGGTCGGCAACTATGCGCTGCAGCCTACGTTTTCCGACGGCCACAACACCGGCATCTATTCGTGGGACCAGCTCTACGAGCTTGCCACGCGCCAGGACGAACTCTGGGCGGAATATTTCGCCAAACTGAAGGCGGCGGGCGTCGAACGTGACGCACCCATGGCGGCGCCCCCTGCCGCGCATGGCCACTGCCACTGACGCTTCCTGTTACGATCCTGCCCCGCCGCTTCTCTGACAGACGCGGCGCAGCACCTCAATAGAACACCCTTCCGCGAAAGGACGAGCGCGATGAGCAAAACCCACTTCGGCTATCAGACAGTCGACGAACAGGACAAGGCGAAGAAGGTGGCCGGCGTGTTTCACTCGGTCGCCTCGAACTACGACCTGATGAACGACCTGATGTCGGGCGGGCTGCACCGCGCGTGGAAGGCGTTCACGATCGCTCAGGCGAACATCCGGCCGGGCGCAAAGGTGCTCGACATTGCGGGCGGCACCGGCGACCTCTCCATGGCGTTCGCGAAGAAAGCCGGCCCGACGGGCGAGGTCTGGCACACCGACATCAACGAGTCGATGCTGCGCGTGGGCCGCGACCGCCTGATCGACAACGGCGTGATCACGCCGGCGCTTTTGTGCGACGCCGAGAAAATTCCCTTTCCGGACAACTACTTCGACGTGGTGACCGTGGCTTTCGGGCTGCGCAACATGACGCACAAGGACGCCGCGCTGGCCGAGATGCGCCGCGTGCTCAAGCCGGGCGGCCGCGTGCTCGTGCTCGAGTTCTCGAAGGTCTGGGAGCCGCTCAAGAAGGCGTACGACGTGTATTCGTTCAAGGTGCTGCCGTGGCTTGGCCGCCGCTTTGCCCAGGACGCGGACAGCTACCAGTACCTCGCGGAATCGATCCGCATGCACCCCGATCAGGAAACACTCAAGACGATGATGGAACAAGTCGGCCTCGACGCCGTCAAATATTACAATTTGTCAGCTGGCGTGGTAGCCTTACACGTCGGCACAAAGTATTAGTGTTTCCAAATCACTGTCTTTAAAGGAATTTCCGTTATGTCTGAGCCCAGAATCGATGCTTCCAAAAAGCTTTCATCATCGTGGGCCAGACGAATCGGTGTTCTGGCCCTCGCCGGCGTGATGATTGCCGGCAGTCTCGCGTCGTTCGACGCCGAGGCTCGCCGCATGGGTGGCGGCCGCAGTTTCGGCAAGCAGTCGTCGGTGGCCTCGCAGCGCAGCACCACGCCGCCGCCCGCCCAGCCCAGCCCCACGAGCCCCACTAATTCCGCGCAGCAGGCCGGGGCCCAGCGCGCACCCGCCACGCCGGCTCCCACGCCCGCGGCCGCGCCGGCGCGCAACCGCTGGCTTGGGCCTATTGCGGGTCTCGCGGCCGGTCTCGGCATCGCCGCGCTGCTTTCGCACTTCGGTCTTGGCGAGGCGTTCGCGGGCATGATGGCCAACATGATCGTGATCGCGATCATCGCCTTTATCGCCGTCTGGCTGATCCGCAAGTTCATGAGCCGACGCCGTGCCGCGGAGCCCGCGTACCAGACCGGTGGCGGGTACGGTTCGTCGGCCAGCCTGAACCAGTCGGGCGGGTATCAGCCGCAGGAGCCGCGCTACAGCGCGCCGCCCACAGGGCAGTACCTCGCGTCTGAGGCCAATCCGGTCAGCACCCCGCACGCCGATACGGCGCCCACCGTCCCGGCTGGCTTCGATACCGAAGCCTTCGTGCGCAACGCGAAGGTTTACTTCGTGCGTCTGCAGGCCGCTTGGGACGCTGGCAACATGGACGACATCCGCGAATTCACGACGCCGGAGATGTTTGCCGAGATCCGCGTCGATCTCGCGGGCCGCGGCGCGCAGCCGAACCAGACCGACGTCGTGCAACTCAACGCGGACTTGCTCGGCGTGGATGAGCGCGACAACGAATACCTTGCGAGCGTGCGTTTCTCCGGCCTGATTCGCGAAACCATGGGGGTGCCCGCCGTGCCGTTTGCGGAGGTGTGGAATCTCTCGAAGTCGCGCACGTCGGGTGAAGGCTGGCTGCTCGCGGGTATCCAGCAGGTCGAAACTCACTGAGTTTGCAAGGACGTAGTGCGCTTCGTGTGCGCTTCGTGATTTGATAAAGATCACGCAGCGCTGCGCCAGCCAGCCGTTGTGCCTCGTTGGCGAGGGCAGGGTGGCGGCGCGATCCGACGGCTCGAACGTTACAATGGGAACCCGCCCGGGCTTGTGCCCGTGCGGGTTTTCTTATTCCATGCCGATGACTCTTGCCGCCAAGCCCTTCGCTGCTGCCGTCAATCACCTGCTCGCCCGTGAAACGTGGGCACGCGAGCGCCTCGCCCCGTATGCGGGCAAGACGGCGCGCCTCACCTGCCCGCCTGTCGTGCTCACGCTGCTCGTGCAGCCGGACGGCTATCTGGGCGCGGTCGAGGATCACGATGCCGGCGATGTCGACGTGACGCTTTCGCTGCCCGCGGGTGCGCTCTCGTCGTTCGTGCAGGGCGGCCAGGCGGCCGTCATGAAGCACGTCAAGATCGAGGGCGATGCCGAGTTCGCGCAGGTCATCGGCAAGCTCGCCGAGCATCTGCGCTGGGAGCCCGAAGAGGACCTCGCGAAGCTGATTGGCGACGCGCCGGCTTCACGCATCGCTACGCTCGCGCGCGCCGCGGGTGAGCAGGCACTGCGCACCGGCCGCAACGTGCTTGGCTCGGTCACGGAATATCTGCTCGACGAAAATCCGCAGCTCGTGCGGCGCGCCGAGCTCGACGGCTTCAACGAAGACCTGTCGCGCGCTCGCGATGCGCTGGCGCGCGTGGAAAAGCGCATCGAGCGAATCGAACAAAAATCACAGGCCGGCGGCGGGAGCGAGAGCGCTGCCCCGCACGGCTCGCGCTAGTCAACAGGCCCCCCAGACATGCGTTTTCTGCGTTTTCTCAAGATTTTCTTCACCGTCATCCGCTTCGGCCTGGACGAGATGATGTTGAGCCGGATTAACGACCGGCGCGTGGCGCTGCTCCTGCGCATTACCACGATCGGCCGTCGTTTCGACGATCCGCCCGGCTTGCGCCTGCGTCTCGCACTCGAAAGCCTCGGCCCGATCTTCGTGAAATTCGGCCAGGTGCTGTCCACGCGCCGCGACCTGCTGCCGCCCGATATCGCCAACGAGCTTGCAAAGCTGCAGGACCAGGTGCCCCCGTTCGATTCGAACGTGGCGATCGGCCTGATCGAGAAGTCGCTGGGTGCGCCCGTCGATGCGATTTTCGACGAGTTCGAACGCGTGCCGGTGGCGAGCGCGTCGATCGCGCAGGTGCACTTCGCCAAGGTGAAGTCCGGCCAGCACGCGGGCAAGCCGGTGGCGGTGAAGGTGCTGCGCCCGAACATGCGTCCGGTGATCGATTCGGACCTCGCGCTCCTGCGCGACATCGCCGTGTGGGCCGAGCGCCTGTGGGCCGACGGCAAGCGCCTGAAGCCGCGCGAAGTGGTGGCCGAATTCGACAAGTACCTGCACGACGAGCTCGACCTCATGCGCGAGGCCGCCAACGGCAGCCAGTTGCGCCGCAATTTCGCGGGCCTCGACTTGCTGCTCGTGCCGGAAATGTACTGGGAATTCAGCACGGCCAATGTGCTCGTGATGGAGCGCATGGTCGGCGTGCCGATCAGCCAGGTGGACAAGTTGCGCGCAGCCGGCGTGGACATTCCGAAGCTCGCGCGCGAGGGCGTGGAGATCTTCTTCACGCAGGTGTTCCGCGACGGCTTCTTTCACGCCGACATGCACCCCGGCAACATCCAGGTGAGCCTCGATCCCACGCATTTCGGCCGCTATATCGCGCTAGACTTCGGCATCGTCGGCGCGCTGTCGGACTTCGACAAGAACTACCTCGCGCAGAACTTTCTCGCCTTCTTCAAGCGCGACTATCACCGCGTGGCGACGCTGCATATCGAGTCGGGGTGGGTGCCGCCCAATACGCGCGTGGAAGAGCTGGAAAGCGCGATTCGCGCCGTGTGCGAACCGTATTTCGATCGGGCGTTGAAGGACATTTCGCTTGGCCAGGTGCTGCTGCGTCTGTTCCAGACCTCGCGGCGTTTCAACGTGGAAATCCAGCCGCAGCTCGTGCTGCTGCAAAAGACCATGCTCAACGTCGAAGGCCTTGGGCGTTCGCTCGATCCCGAACTCGATCTCTGGAAAACGGCGAAGCCTTATCTCGAGCGCTGGATGACCGAGCAGATCGGCTTGCGCGGCTGGTACGAGCGCTTCAAGATCGAGGCGCCGCAATGGAGCAAGACGCTGCCGCAATTGCCGCGTCTTGTGCACCAGGTGCTGCTGCACCGCCAGGAGCCGCACGGTTTCGCCAGCGACGAGACCATCCGCGCGATGCTCGCCGAGCAACGCCGCACGAACCGCCTGCTGCAGGGCCTGCTCGTGTTCGGCGTGGCCGTGGGCGTGGGCATGGTGGCGGCGCGCGTGTGGCTCGCGTTCGCGTACGGCGGCTGACGCACCACGAGAACCAGGAGTGAGACGATGAACGACCCGACCCTGCCGCCGCAACCGGACGACGTGCCCGAATTCGAAACCCGCGACCCGGCGTCGCCCTCGTTCTGGGACGAGCGCTTCGAGCGCGGTTTCACGCCGTGGGACCAGGCGGGCGTGCAACGCCAGTTCGAAGCCTTCGCCACCGCGCATCCTGATGCCGCGGTGCTGATTCCGGGCTGCGGCAACGCCTGGGAGGCGCGCTGGCTCGCCGAGCGCGGCCGCACGGTGCGCGCCATCGACTTCGCGCCCGCTGCGGTCGCGAGCGCGCGCGCGGCGCTGGGGCAGTACGCAGGCGTCGTCGAGGAGGCGGACTTCTATGCCTACACGCCGCCGTTCACGCCAGCCTGGGTGTTCGAGCGCGCTTTCCTGTGTGCGCTGCCCAAGGCGCTGCGCGCGAGCTACGCCGTGCGCATGGCCCAGCTGTTGCAGCCCGGCGCGCTGCTGGCGGGCTACTTTTTCATCGGCGAGACGCCCAAGGGGCCGCCGTTCGCCATCGCGCGCGACGAACTCGACGCCTTGCTCACGCCGTACTTCACGCTCGCCGACGATCAGGCAGTGGCCGACTCGCTGCCCGTGTTCGCCGGGCGCGAGCGCTGGCTCGTGTGGCGCCGCAACGACGCCGCGCCGTCGCACGTTTGAGCGGTGTCAGGCGGGCGCGCGACGTGCTCGCCGCCTTGCATTGCCGCGTGCGCTCTTGATGTGCGCGCAAGCTGCCCTCATGTGAACTGAGGCGGCTGCAATCCTTTCGACCCTCCCCGCTGGACACCCAACCCCGGTAAATGCCAGGGGCGGTCTTGGTTTGCGGCTATAATTCAAGGCTTTGCAAGCAATTATCAGATTTTCATCAGGATAGAGATCATGCCGATCTACGCTTATCGCTGCGAGTCGTGCGGCTTCGACAAGGACGTGCTCCAAAAGATGAGCGATGCGCCCCTGACGCAGTGCCCGAGCTGCGGCGCGGACACATTTCGCAAGCAGGTCACCGCGGCGGGCTTCCAGCTGAAGGGTTCGGGCTGGTACGTCACCGATTTCCGCGGCGGTAACGGCGCCAAGAGCGCTGCGGCGACCGGCGCGAAGGAAAACGCGTCGTCGGAAGGCAGCAAGCCGGCCGGCGAGGGCGCCGCAAGTGGTTCCAGCGAAGCGAGCGCAGCCGCGCCCGCTGCGAGCACACAAGCGAGCACCCCGGCGAGCACCCCGGCGAGCACGCCCAGCCCGGCAGCCTCGACCTGAAAACCTGCGGCGCGATTCCTGCATTCCCGGGAATACGCGCCGCGCCGAAGCCGCGCTGGCAGCCCATTAGCCGTGCGCGGCGCGTTTGGCGGTGTACATGACGATCAAGAAAGCGACGTTCAAATCGGTATTCCTGACCGGCCTGCTGGTGCTGGTGCCGTTGGCCATCACGCTGTGGGTGCTGAACCTCGTCATCGGCACGATGGATCAGACGCTGCTGCTGCTGCCCGAATCGTGGCGGCCGGAGCGCGTGTTCGGCGTGCGCCTGCCGGGTCTCGGCGCGGTGCTCACGCTCGCGTTCATCTTCGGAGTCGGTCTGCTCACGCACAACTTCATCGGCCAGAAGCTGGTGGAGTGGTGGAACGCGCTAGTGCGCCGCATTCCGATCATCGGACCGCTGTACGGCAGCATCCAGCAGGTTTCCGATACACTGCTTTCGAGCAACGGCAACGCATTTCGCAAGGCGCTCCTGATCGAGTACCCGCGCAAGGGTTCGTGGACGATCGCGTTTCTCACCGGCATTCCCGGCGGCGACGTGGTCAACCACCTGCAGGAAGATCATGTGAGCGTGTATGTCCCGACTACGCCGAATCCCACGTCGGGCTTCTTCCTGATGGTGCCAAAGAGCGAGGTGGTCGAGCTGGACATGACCGTCGACGCCGCGCTCAAGTATATTGTTTCGATGGGCGTGGTCGCGCCGGCAACCTCTCCACGCCGCCCCATCGATCCTCCGCTTTAAATACCGGACGACGCGCTTGCACGCGCCGCTCCCGTTCATTCATGCATAACGAAAGACGAACATCATGTCGATGAGATCTGAATACTGCGGTCTGGTGACCGAACAGCTGCTGGGCCAAACTGTTTCGCTGTGCGGATGGGTGCAGCGCCGCCGCGACCATGGCGGCGTCATCTTCATCGACCTGCGCGACCGCGAGGGCCTCGTTCAGGTCGTCTGCGACCCGGACCGCGCGGAAATGTTCAAGGCCGCCGAAGGCGTGCGCAACGAGTTCTGCGTCCAGATCAAGGGTCTCGTTCGCAATCGTCCGGAAGGCACGGTCAACGCCAACCTCACGAGCGGCAAGATCGAAGTGCTGTGCCATGAACTCGTGGTGCTCAACGCGTCGGTCACGCCGCCGTTCCAGCTCGACGACGACAACCTCTCGGAAACCACGCGCCTCACGCATCGCGTGCTCGACCTGCGCCGTCCGCAAATGCAGCACAACCTGCGTCTGCGCTATCGCGTGACGATGGCCGTGCGCAAGTATCTCGACGCGCTCGGCTTCATCGACATCGAAACGCCGATGCTCACGAAGAGCACGCCGGAAGGCGCACGCGACTACCTCGTGCCGTCGCGCGTGAACGCTGGCCAGTTCTTCGCGCTGCCGCAGTCGCCGCAGCTCTTCAAGCAGCTCCTGATGGTGGCGAACTTCGATCGCTACTACCAGATCGTCAAGTGCTTCCGCGACGAAGACCTGCGCGCTGACCGTCAGCCCGAATTCACGCAGATCGACTGCGAAACGTCGTTCCTCGGCGAGCAGGAAATCCGCGACCTGTTCGAAGACATGGCGCGTCACGTGTTCAAGGAAACGATTGGCGTCGAGCTCGACGCGAAGTTCCCGGTCATGCCGTACTCGGAAGCCATGCGCCGCTTCGGTTCGGACAAGCCGGACCTGCGCGTGAAACTCGAGTTCACCGATCTGACTGACGCCGTGAAGGACGTGGACTTCAAGGTGTTCAGCACGCCGGCCAACAGCAAGGACGGCCGCGTTGCGGCGCTGCGCGTGCCGAAGGGCGGCGAACTCTCGCGCGGCGACATCGACGGCTACACGGAATTCGTACGCATCTACGGCGCGAAGGGCCTCGCCTGGATCAAGGTCAACGAAGTCGCGAAGGGCCGTGACGGTCTGCAAAGCCCGATCGTCAAGAACCTGCACGACGCGTCGATCGCTGCGATCCTCGAGCGCACCGGTGCGCAAGACGGCGACATCATCTTCTTCGCGGCAGATCGCGCGAAGGTGGTGAACGACAGCCTGGGCGCGCTGCGCCTGAAGATCGGCCATTCGGAGTTCGGCAAGACCAACGGCCTGGTCGAGAAGGGCTGGAAGCCGCTGTGGGTGATCGACTTCCCGATGTTCGAGTACGACGAGGAAGAAAACCGCTACGTGGCCGCGCACCACCCGTTCACGAGCCCGAAGGACGAGCACCTGGAATACCTCGAAACGGATCCGGGCCGCTGCCTCGCGAAGGCTTACGACATGGTGCTGAACGGCTGGGAAATCGGCGGCGGCTCGGTGCGTATCTATCAGGAAGACGTGCAGAGCAAGGTGTTCCGCGCGCTCAAGATCAATGCGGAAGAAGCCCGTGCGAAGTTCGGCTTCCTGCTCGACGCGCTCCAGTACGGCGCGCCGCCGCACGGCGGTATCGCATTCGGTCTGGACCGCATCGTCACGATGATGGCCGGCGCCGACTCGATCCGCGACGTGATCGCGTTCCCGAAGACGCAGCGTGCGCAGGATCTGCTCACGCAGGCGCCGAGCCCGGTGGACGAGCGCCAGCTGCGCGAACTGCACATCCGTCTGCGTCAGCCCGAGCAGAAGGCAGCGCAGTAAGCGCTTGATCCCTGCTGCGAAGGCCCTTGGGGCTTTTGCATCGCAACAACAAAAAAGGCGCATCGTGCGCCTTTTTTGCTTTTTGCGTTAAATTACCTTTAGACGCGCCGCAAGCGCGCAGTGCGCGTTCCTCCCCACGCTCCATCGCCATGCAGAAGCCGCCGAAGATTCCGGAATCCGTACTCGTCGTCATCCATACGCCGCAACTGGAGGTCCTGATCATCGAACGCGCCGACCGGCCCGGTTTCTGGCAGTCGGTCACCGGTTCCAAGGACCGGCTCGACGAACCGTTCGCCGAAACCGCCGTGCGGGAGGTGGGCGAAGAAACGGGGATTGCTGTCGGCGCGGCGGGCGTTCCGCACTCGGCGCTGCTCGACTGGCGTCACGAGATCGAGTACGAGATCTATCCTGTCTGGCGCCATCGCTACGCGCCCGGCGTCACGCGCAACACGGAGCACTGGTTCAGCCTGGAAGTGCCCGCGGGCACAGTCGTCACGCTCGCGCCGCGCGAACATACGGCTTATGTGTGGCTGCCTTACGAGCAGGCGGCGGCGAAGTGTTTCTCGTGGTCGAACCGCGAGGCCATTCTGCAACTGCCCGAGCGGCTAGGCGAGGGTCGCGGGTGAGCCCAACATGAGCGAGACCAGTACCGATCCCGGCATTGAATCGCAGCGCGTGGTGAGGCTGCGCGAGGCGCTGCTTGGCCGGCGCTATCGTTCACGCTATCGCTTCACGAGCGGCAACGACGTGCGCCTGTTTGGCTCGAGCGCCGAACTGTTCGGCGCGATGATCGAACGCATCGACGCCGCCGCGCGCGACGTTGCGCTCGAAACCTACATCTTCTGCGACGACGACATCGGTCGCGCGCTCTCCGACGCGCTCATACGCGCGGCGGCGCGCGGCGTGCGCGTGCGCGTCATCACCGACGGCATTGGCTCGCCGCGCATTGCGCTGTTCGAGACCTGGCCTGGCGCCGGCGTGGAGCATCGCGTCTACAACCCGCATATCTTCGGGCGCTTCGGTTTTTCGCGCACGCACCGCAAGCTTTGTGTGATCGACGACCAGTTCGCGTATTGCGGCGGCATCAACGTGATCGACGACTTCGAGCAGGACGGCCACAAGCTGCCGTATTCGCGCTGGGATTTCGCCGTCGAACTGCACGGCCCCGTGGTCGTGGATGTGCGCCTTGCGATCGAGCAGCAGTGGCGGCGGATCCGGCTCGGGTACCGGCCGCCGCTGCCCCAGCAGGTTTCGCCCGGCGTGCCCGCGAGCGCGGGCTTCATGTCGCCGCATCCCACCGGCCATACGATCGGGCGCCCCACGCAGATCGTCGACGACGCGCTGCGCGCGCTCGCGCCCACCGTGGACTCGCCGCGGGCGAAGCGCTTCTTCACGCGGCTGCGTGAGCGTCTGCGCGCGAGCGTGCGCGATCCACGCACGGCGCAAGTGCCCTGCGTGGCGTTCGTCGCGCGCGACAACGTGGTCAACCGGCGCGCCATCGAAAAGGCTTATCTCGACGCCATCGGCGAGGCGCGCAAGGAAGTGCTGCTCGCCAATCCGTATTTCATGCCGGGCCGGCGGTTGCGGCGCGCGCTGGTGAGCGCCGCGGAACGCGGCGTGGCCGTCAAGCTTTTGGTCGGACGAAAAGAATTCAAGGTGCTCGACTACGGGGTGCCGTTCCTCTATCACCAGTTGCTCAGCGCGGGCGTGCAGATTGCGGAGTACGAGAAAACGATGCTCCACGGCAAAGTGGCCGTCGTCGATTCGAGCTGGGGCACCGTGGGTTCCTCGAACCTCGATGCGCTGAGCCTCGTGCTCAACAACGAGGCCAACGTGCTGCTCGTGCAGCATCCGCAGATCGAACAGCTGCGCGGCGAGATACTCACGGCATTCGGCGATGCCGCGCAGATCGACCGCGCGCGCTACGAGGCGCGGCCGTGGCACGTGCGCGCCGTGAACTGGCTTGCGTGGGCGTTCTATCGTGCCCTCATGAAGCTCATTACGGTGGGCGGCTACGACTAGAACGAGAAAGCCGCCTGCCATACGAATCCGCGCACGTGCAATCGAGAGAATGTCGGCTTGCGCGCGGCGCACGAACCCCCAAAATTAGAGTACCGGTTAGAAATCGGTTTCTAATAAAGTCCTTGTTTCGCGGACGGCTGTCCTCAACAATAGTACGGCCGTTCGATTTAATTCAGGCCTTGATGTAAGCAGTTGACGAGCAATTGACGGCAACATCGCGGCCACATCGTTACGGTAAAGAAAGCTATGCGAAAAGGCGAACAGACACGAGCCGCCATTCTGGATGCAGCACTCGACCTCGCAGGACGCGATGGCCTGGAAGGCCTGACCATCGGCCTGCTCGCCGAGCGCATGCAGATGAGCAAGAGTGGCGTCTTCGCTCACTTCGGGTCTCGGGAAGACCTGCAGGTCGAGGTGGTGCGCGAGTACCACCGTCGATTCGAGGAAGAAGTCTTCTTTCCGAGTTTGCGCGAGCCACGCGGTTTGCCGCGTCTGCGTGCGATGCTGTCGCGATGGTTCGAGAAGCGCATTCACGAAGTCACGACCGGCTGCATCTACATTAGCGGCGCCGTCGAGTACGACGACCGCGCCGACAGCCAGGTGCGCGAACAGCTCGTGGCGAGCGTGACGATGTGGCGCGCAGCGCTCCTGAGGGCCATTTCGCAGGCAATTGAAGAAGGCCATTTGCGCAAGGAGACCGATCCCGCGCTGATGCTCTTCGAACTGTATAGCGTGACGCTCGGCCTGCATCATGACGGCCGCTTCCTGCATCTGCCGGACGCGGTCGAGCATACGTGGGCCGCGTTCGAGAAGCTGATTGTTTCGTATCAGAGCGAGACCCAGTAGCGCCCAGACCGCAACACGAAGTCGCGGCGGCGCGCGTGGGACCCGTAGCTCAAATTTTGGAGAGAAGACATGGGACAGTACACCGCGCCGCTGCGCGACATGCAGTTCGTGCTGCACGAACTGCTGAACGTGGAAGGCGAAGTGAAGCAGATGCCGAAGCACGCCGACCTCGACGCCGACACCATCAACCAGGTGCTCGAAGAAGCCGGCAAATTCTGCTCCGAGGTGCTGTTTCCGCTGAACCAGGTCGGCGACCGTGAAGGCTGCACCTACGCCGGCGACGGCGTGGTCACCACGCCCACTGGTTTCAAGGAAGCGTACAAGCAATATGTCGAGGCCGGCTGGCCGGCGCTCGGCTGCGATCCCGATTACGGCGGCCAGGGTCTGCCCGCGTTCGTGAACAACGCGCTCTACGAAATGCTGAACTCGGCGAACCAGGCGTGGACCATGTATCCGGGTCTCTCGCATGGCGCATACGAGTGTCTGCATGCGCACGGCACGCCCGAACTGCAGAAGGCTTATCTGCCGAAGCTCGTCGAAGGCGTTTGGACCGGCACGATGTGCCTGACCGAACCGCACTGCGGCACCGACCTCGGCATCCTGCGCACGAAGGCCGAGCCGAACGGCGACGGCTCGTATGCGATCACCGGCACGAAGATCTTCATCTCGAGCGGTGAGCACGACATGGCCGAGAACATCATCCACCTCGTGCTCGCGCGCCTGCCGGACGCGCCGCCGGGAACCAAGGGCATCTCGCTCTTCGTCGTGCCGAAGTTCATCCCCACGGCCGCGGGCGAAGTCGGTGAGCGCAATGGCATCAAGTGCGGCTCGATCGAGCACAAGATGGGCATTCACGGCAACGCGACCTGCGTGATGAATCTCGACGGCGCGAAGGGCTGGCTCGTTGGCGAGCCGAACAAGGGCTTGAACGCCATGTTCGTGATGATGAACGCCGCGCGCCTGGGCGTGGGCATGCAAGGCCTTGGCCTGACCGAAGTCGCTTACCAGAACTCGCTCACGTACGCGAAAGAGCGCCTGCAGATGCGCGCGCTGACCGGCCCGAAGGCGCCCGAAAAGGCCGCCGACCCGATCATCGTGCATCCGGACGTGCGCCGCATGCTGCTCACGCAAAAGGCCTGGGCCGAAGGCGCGCGCGCGTTCACGTACTGGTCGGCGCTGCAAATCGACAAGGAACTTTCGCACGCTGACGAAACCGAGCGCAAGGAAGCCGCCGATCTCGTCGCGCTGCTCACGCCGATCATCAAGGCCTTCCTCACCGACAACGCCTTCGAGAGCACCAACCTCGGCATGCAGGTCTACGGCGGCCACGGCTTCATCTCGGAGTGGGGCATGGAGCAGTACGTGCGCGACGCGCGTATCAACCAGATCTACGAAGGCACGAACACGATCCAGTCGCTCGACCTGCTGGGCCGCAAGGTGCTCGGCGACATGGGCGCGAAGCTCAAGAAGTTCGGCAAGCTCGTGACGGAGTTCGTCGAAGCCGAAGGCATCAAGCCGGAAATGCAGGAGTTCGTGAACCCGCTCGCCGACATCGGCGACAAGGTGCAGAAGCTCACGATGGAAATCGGCATGAAGGCGATGCAGAACCCCGACGAAGTCGGCGCCGCTGCCGTGCCGTACCTGCGTACGGCGGGCCACCTCGTGTTCGCGTACTTCTGGGCGCGCATGGCGCGCATCGCGCTCGACAAGGAAAGCTCGGGCGATCCGTTCTACAAGTCGAAGCTGGCCACGGCGCGTTTCTACTTCGCGAAGCTCCTGCCCGAAACGGCCACCGCGATCCGCCAGGCGCGCGCGGGTTCGAAGACGCTGATGGAAGTCGACGAAGCGTTGTTCTAAAAGCCAACGGGCGCGTGCTTTGCAAAGGCGCGCGCCCGCTCAACACGATGTCCAGAGGCGGCGCCCGCTCGGTTACCCGTTGAGGCACGCCGCCCTCACACCTCAATCCGCTCGACATTGCATACCCGCTGGAGGAACAACGTGAGCAACCTCAATATTCGCAAGGTGGCCGTGCTCGGCGCCGGCGTGATGGGCGCGCAGATCGCCGCGCACCTGATCAACGCCCGCGTGCCCGTGCTGCTGTTCGATTTGCCCGCGAAGGAAGGCCCGAAAAACGCCATCGCGCTCAAGGCAATCGAGACGCTCAAGAAGCTCTCGCCCGCGCCGTTCGGCGTGAAGGACGACGCGCAATACATCACGCCCGCGAACTACGAAGACGACATCGCCAAGCTCGCGGAATGCGACGTGGTGATCGAAGCGATCGCCGAGCGCATGGACTGGAAGCACGACCTCTACAAGAAGGTCGCGCCGCACATCGCTCCGAACGCGATCTTCGCGACCAACACCTCGGGCCTTTCCATCACCGAACTCTCGCATGGCTTCGACGATGCGTTGAAGGCGCGCTTCTGCGGCGTGCACTTCTTCAACCCGCCGCGCTACATGCACCTCGTCGAGCTGATCCCGACCGCGCAGACGAAGCCCGAAATTCTCGACCAGCTCGAATCGTTCCTGACGAGCGTGGTGGGCAAGGGCGTGGTGCGCGCGAAGGACACGCCGAACTTCATCGCGAACCGCGTGGGCGTGTTCTCGATCCTCGCGGTGATCGCCGAGGCGAAGAAGTTCGGACTGCGTTTCGACGAAGTCGATGACCTCACGGGCTCGCGCCTTGGCCGCGCGAAGTCGGCGACGTTCCGCACGGCGGACGTCGTGGGCCTCGACACGAT
This sequence comes from Paraburkholderia sp. J11-2, assembly GCF_905220185.1. Classification (NCBI taxonomy): domain Bacteria; kingdom Pseudomonadati; phylum Pseudomonadota; class Betaproteobacteria; order Burkholderiales; family Burkholderiaceae; genus Paraburkholderia; species Paraburkholderia sp. J11-2. The sequence continues at coordinate 19,872 of NZ_CAJMYY010000015.1, forward strand.
GGCGCACGTCATCAAGACGATGCAGGACAACCTGAAGGACGATCCGTTCTTCCCGGTGTACGAAACGCCGGCGGTGCTCGCGGGGCTCGTAGCGAAGGGCGCGCTCGGCCAGAAAACGGGCGGTGGCTTCTATCGCAAGGAAGGCCGTGCGATCAAGGTGCTCGACGCGAATACGGGCGAGTACGTCGACGGCGGCGCCAAGGCCGACGAGCTGGTGGGCCGTATCCTCAAGCGCCCGCCCGCAGAACGTCTGAAGCTGCTGCGCGAAACGCAGCACCCGCAAGCGCAGTTCCTGTGGTCGATTTTCCGCGACGTGTTCCACTACATCGGCGTGCATCTGCAGTCGATCGCGGACAATGCGCGCGATATCGATCTCGCGATCCGCTGGGGCTTCGGCTGGAACGAAGGCCCGTTCGAAGGCTGGCAGGCCGCTGGCTGGAAGCAGGTGGCCGAGTGGGTGAAGGAAGACATCGATGCAGGCAAGGCGCTGTCGAATGCGCCGCTGCCCGCCTGGGTGTTCGAAGGTCCGGTCGCCGCGAACGGCGGCGTGCACGGCGCGGACGGCTCGTGGTCGCCCGCCGAAGCGCGCTTCGTGCCGCGCTCGAATCTGCCGGTGTACGAGCGCCAGGTGTTCCGTGCGGCGCTGTTCGGTGAAACGAATGCACGCGACCCGAAGACCTACGGCAAGACGTTGTTCGAGAACGAAAACCTGCGCGCCTGGGTGGACGACCGCGCGGGCGAGGACGACGTCGTCATCGTCTCGTACAAGAGCAAGATGAACACGATGGGCCCGGGCCTGCTCGACTCGCTCGTGAAGGCCATCGACATTGCCGAAGACGGCTACAAGGGCCTCGTGATCTGGCAACCGACGTCGCTGAAGCTCGGCGCGCCGGGCGGCCCGTTCTCGGCTGGCGCGAACCTCGAAGAGGCCATGCCCGCGTTCATGATGGGCGGCGCGAAAGGTATCGAGCCGTTCGTGAAGAAGTTCCAGGACACGATGCTGCGCGTGAAGTACGCGAACGTGCCGGTCATCACGGCGGTGTCGGGCATCGCGCTCGGCGGCGGCTGCGAAATCATGCTGCAGAGCGCGAAGCGTGTGGCGCACATCGAGAGCTATGTCGGCCTCGTGGAAGTGGGCGTGGGCCTCGTGCCCGCCGGCGGCGGCCTGAAGGAAGCGGCGATTCGCGCCGCAGAAGGCGCGCAGGCGATCGGCGCGGTGCCGAGCGATCTGCTCCGCTTCCTGCAGAAGTCGTTCGAAAACGCCGCGATGGCGAAGGTCTCGGCCTCGGCGCACGAAGCACGCGCAATGGGCTATCTGAAGCCTTCGGACACGATCGTCTTCAACGTGTTCGAACTGCTCGACACGGCGAAGAAGGAAGCGCGCGCGCTGAGCGCGGCGGGCTACCGTGCGCCGCTGCGCGCCACGCAGATTCCGGTGGCGGGCCGCTCGGCGATCTCGACCATCAAGGCGTCGCTCGTGAACATGCGCGACGGCCGCTTCATCAGCGATCACGACTTCCTGATCGCGAGCCGCATCGCGGAAGCGGTGTGCGGCGGCGACGTCGAGGCAGGCAGCCTCGTCGACGAAGAATGGCTGCTCAAGCTCGAGCGCCGCGCCTTCGTCGAACTGCTCGGCACGCAGAAGACGCAGGAACGCATCATGGGCATGCTGCAAACCGGCAAGCCGGTGCGCAACTAAGCGGCACGACGCACACCAGATACTGGAGTAAGAGATGAGCAAACAGTTGCAGGACGCCTACATCGTCGCCGCGAGCCGCACTCCCATCGGCAAGGCGCCGCGCGGCGTGTTCAAGAACACCCGCCCGGACGAGCTGCTCGTTCACGCAATCAAGTCGGCCGTGGCGCAGGTGCCCGGGCTCGACACGAGCGTGATCGAAGACGCGATCGTCGGCTGCGCGATTCCGGAGGCCGAGCAAGGCCTGAACGTGGCGCGTATCGGCGCGCTGCTCGCGGGGCTGCCGCAGAGCGTGGGCGGCGTGACCGTCAACCGCTTCTGCGCGTCGGGTCTCACGGCGCTCGCCATGGCCGCCGACCGCATCCGCGTGGGCGAATCCGACGCGATGATCGCGGGCGGCTGCGAGTCGATGAGCATGGTGCCGATGATGGGCAACAAGCCGTCGCTCTCGCCGCATATCTTCGATCGCAATGAAGACATCGGCATTGCTTACGGCATGGGCCTGACCGCCGAGAAGGTCGCGGAGCGCTGGAAGGTGAGCCGCGAGGCGCAGGACGCGTTCTCGGTCGAATCGCATCGCCGCGCGCTCGCCGCGCAGCAAGCGGGCGAGTTCAAGGACGAGATCGCGCCGTACACGATCGTCGAGCGCTTCCCGGATCTCGCTTCGGGCGAAGTGAAGGTGAAGGAACGTTTGATCGAGCTGGACGAAGGCCCGCGTGGCGACACCACGCTCGAAGGCCTCGCGAAGCTGCGCGCGGTGTTCGCGAACAAGGGCTCGGTCACGGCCGGCAACAGCTCGCAGACTTCGGACGGCGCGGGCGCGCTGATCGTCGTCTCCGAGAAGATCCTCAAGCAGTTCAACCTCACGCCGCTTGCGCGCTTCGTGAGCTTCGCGGTGCGCGGCGTGCCGCCGGAGATCATGGGCATCGGTCCGAAGGAAGCGATTCCGGCGGCGCTGAAGGCCGCGGGCCTGAAGCAGGACGATCTCGACTGGATCGAGCTGAACGAAGCGTTTGCCGCGCAGTCGCTGGCGGTGATCCAGGACCTCGGCCTCGATCCTTCGAAGATCAATCCGCTCGGTGGCGCGATTGCACTCGGCCACCCGCTCGGCGCGACGGGCGCGATTCGCGCCTCGACGGTCGTGCACGGCCTGCGCCGCCGCAACTACAAGTACGGCATGGTCACGATGTGCGTTGGCACCGGCATGGGCGCGGCGGGCATCATCGAGCGGCTGTAAGCACGACTAGCGCTCAGGCGTTATCGACACGGTTCGCAGACTTCACGGTTTGCGGACCGTTTTTCGTATCAGACCAGGTGGGACTGGAGTCAGCGCTGAAGCGCCAACTCCGGTCGACAGAGGAGACATTCGTATGAGCAACGAAATTCTCGTAGCACGCGAAAACGGCGTGCTCACGATCACCATCGACCGGCCCGCGCGCAAGAACGCGCTCACGCCCGCGATGTATCAGGCGATCGCCGACGCGCTCACCGGTGCGAACGAGGACGCCTCGGTGCGCGCGGTGCTGCTGGGCGGCCACGCCGAGATCTTCACGGCCGGCAACGACATCGAAGACTTCCTGAAGAGCCCGCCCGCCGGCGCCGATTCCCCCGTGATCCGCTTTCTCGACGCCATCTCGACGTTCGACAAGCCGATCGTCGCGGCGGTGAAGGGGCCGGCGATCGGTGTCGGCACGACGCTGCTGCTGCATTGCGACATCGTCTACGCCGCCGACAATGCGCGCTTCGCCGTGCCGTTCGCGCAACTGGGGCTGTGCCCCGAGGCGGCTTCGTCGCTCTTGCTGCCGCGCATCGCGGGCTATCAGGGCGCGGCGGAAAAGCTGCTGCTCGGCGAGACCTTCGACGCGGCCGAAGCGCATCGCATGGGGTTCGTGAACCGTGTGCTGCCGGCCGCCGAGCTCGACGCGTTCGTCGCCGGGCAACTGGCGAAGCTCGTGGCGCTGCCCGCGTCGTCGCTGCGCGTGACGAAGTCGCTCATGAAGCGCGCGAGCGACCACGAGATCAAGACGCGCATGAGCGAAGAGTTCGTGCACTTCGGCAAGATGCTGCTCGCGCCCGAAGCGCGCGAGGCGTTCACGGCGTTCCTCGAAAAGCGCAAGCCGGATTTCCGGCAGTTCGATTGAGCCGCGAGCGCAAGCTCAGGTTGAATCAGGCCGTTTCGTAATCGACATAGCCGGACTCGCGGCAAAAACTCACGAGCCGCAGTCCGGCACGCTTCGCAATGGCGATCGCAAGCGAAGAAGGCGCCGAGATCGTCGCGACCATCGGAATGCCCACGCGCGCGGCTTTGCGCACCAGTTCGTAGCTTGCGCGGCTGGAGAGGAAGACGAAGCCCTGCTGCGTGTCGGCGCGCTCCATCACGAGCTGGCCGATGAGTTTGTCGAGCGCGTTGTGGCGCCCCACGTCCTCGAAGGCGCGCAGGATCGCGCCGGTTTCGTCGCACCACGCGGCCGCGTGCAAGCCGCCGGTGAGCTTCGTGAGCGCCTGGTGCTGCGGCAGTTCGCGTGCGGCGCGCGCGATGGCGTCCGGCGCCAGGCGCGCGGCGAAGCCGGTGTCGGGCACCTGCTCGGGCTCGAGATCGAGCAAGTCGATGCTCTCGATGCCGCACACGCCGCAGCCGCTGCGCCCGGCGAGCGCGCGGCGCTTTTCCTTGAGTTCGACGAATGCCTGCTGCACGACCGTGAGATGAACCTCGGCATGCGGCAAATCCGCCTCGTCGTGCCAGTACACCTCGATGTCCTGAATGTCGGCGTTGCGCCCGACAATGCCTTCTGAGATCGCGAAGCCCACGGCGAACGCTTCGAGGTCGCGCGGCGTGCACATCATGACCGCGTGCGAAATGCCATTGAAGACGAGCGCGACGGGCCATTCCTGGCCAACGTGGTCCTCACGCGTTTCTACCGTGCCGCCACGGTGCCGGTGCACGCGCAACTCGATGGCGCCGGGCTGGCCATCGGATTCCAGGGGATTCGTCGCCGCGATCTGCGAGCGGGTTGGGGTATTCAAGCGCAAAACTCCATCAGTCCTTGTGCGGCGCGGCACCGCAGCGCCGCCAGGGGACAGCGCAGCCGCGCCGCGCGCGGAAGGTTCTAAAATACCTCAAGCGGGCCGCGCGCGCTTGCCTGCGCCTTTGCCCGCCTCGCGAGGATACCGTCATGGCATTGAACGAAGCTCCGCTGCTTTTCCGGTTCGAGGTCGAGTCGTCCGAAAACCTCACCTATATCCCGATGTGCGTGCGCTTCAACCTGGATCGCTTTGGTCTGCGCATCTCTCTCGCGCAATGGCAGTTGCTGCCCTACGAGGACCGCCGGCTGCTGGCATGTTTCCCCGTCGATGAAGACACGCAGATCGAGCCCAATTTCGACCACGCGCTCTTCGAGATGATGCGCACGCATGCGAACGTCGAGCCCGAATGGTTCGCGCCCGAAGAAGCGCCGGCCTGGCGCGACGTGAACACAGTGCCGGGCGGCATTGCGCTTCAGTCCGAGCTTGCCAGCCTGCAAGCACCCGGCCTCGAAGACTGGGCGCAGCTCGACCCGTTCCAGCGCTATGTGCTTGCGAAGCTCGCGCGCAAGCCCGAGAGCAATCACGACTTCGCGCCGGCGATGCGCGAGTTCGGGCTGGCGGTGCCGCGGTGATTTTCCGGCGCTGATTTCCCGCCAATCCTGCCCACCAGCGGGTCAGTGCCGCTTCTTGTTCGCTTCCAGGCGGACAAATAGCCGATCCATACCCGATTCCTGTTAGCCGCGGCCGCCTTGCGCGCGCCGTCGCGCGTCGTTTTCCGCCTCTTTCTCCCCGTTTGCCCTCAAGACAAGGCCGGCCCTGCCGTTATTTCGGGTTGGCGCGTCAGGCGCCGACCGGTCGCGCGCAGTCGTGACCCATCATCCCGCGCTCACGGCGCGGGTGCGAACGACGCTCGGCATTCATGAACCTTCTTTTTTCGAAGCGCCAACTTATCAATCTGGCCGTCGTTGCGGCGGCCGTGGGCGCGAACGCTTTTGTCGCGTGGACGCAGATCGACGGTCAGCGCCAGATCGACCTGCGCGCGAGCCAGGCGGCGACGATCCGTCACGACCTCGACCGCTATCGCGATGCCCTTGGCAGCGGTGTGAGCGCGCTGGGCCGCTTCGCGGTGCAGGGCGAGCCGGAGTCGGCGGCCGCGCACGATGCGCGCGCCGTCATGCTCGACGAAACCGGCCGCGCACTGCGCGCGGAGCTGGCCGGCAATGCCGACCTCGCCGCCCGTTTCGATGCGTTGGCGGCGCAGGCCACTGCCATTGCGGGCGAGATCGACGTGACGCTCGCGCGCGCCGAGCAGCGCGTTGCCGACGAGCGCGGACAGGCTGCGGCGAACGGGACCGTGCCAGCGGCGGCGGCTCCGGCTGACGGCGCGGCCAACCAGGAATTCGGCACGGCAATGCCAGCCGATGCCGCACGTTCGCCCGCAGCGCCATGGGAATCGCGCGAGGCGCCCGCACGCAATGGCGCCGCCGCGAAAGCGGTTCAACCCGCGAACGCCGCAGACGCGCGCATGGCCGGCCATGTCGTGACCGGCACCATCTTGCCGCTGCACGCCGCGGCGGATGTGGCGGCGCGCGCCGTGACGCTCGATACGCTCACCGCGGCGCCGCTCGGCGCGAGCGTCGCGGCAAATATCGCAGCAAACGGCGTGGCAAATATCGCGGCAAGCAGCACCCAAAATCCCGTCACAGCGACCGCCGCGCCGCCTGCTGCGGCAACACCTCCAACCGCCGCTGTGCCCACAGCAGTACTCACGGCCAGTGTCGAAGCGCCGTCGCCTGCCACTGCCGCGTGGCTCGCCGGCGAATACATCCGCGTCGACAACCTCGTGGACCAGCTCGACGCCCGGCTCGCGGCGCTGCAACGCGCAGAGGATCTGGCGCTCGCCGCCGCGCTCGCCGACTCGGCGCGCTCGGGCGGCCGCGCCCTGTTGCTGCTGATCGTGACGATGCTCGCGGGTGGGACGCTGCTCATCTACACGTTCGGCGCGCGCGAAAGCGCCGCCCGCGAGAAGCTGCGCGCCGTGAGCGGCATGCGCCTGCGCAGCGAGCGCTTTCAGGGGCTGTTCGACGCGCACCCGGTGCCGATGTACGTGTTCGACCGCGAGACGCTGCGCTTTCTCGCCGTGAATAGCGCCGCGATCCAGCAATACGGCTACAGCGAGGAGGAGTTCCTCGCGATGACGATCCGCGACATCCGTCCCGCCGAGGACGTCTCGCGGCTCGAGCAACATCTCACGCGCTCGGACATGCTCACGCAGAACGTGCGCATGATGGCCGGCATCTGGCACCATCGCCGCCGCGACGGCTCGATCATCAGCGCCGACATCTCGCATCACTCGCTCACCTTCCTCGGCCGCGACGCCGTGTTCGTGCTCGCCGACGACGTCACCGAGCAGATCAAGGCCGAGGCGGAGGCGCAGCGCTCGAACCAGATGCTCGAGTCGGTGATCGACAACATCCCGCAGCGCATCTTCTGGAAGGACGCGCAATCGCGCTATCTCGGCTGCAACATGACGTTCGCGCGCGACGCGGGCCTCGCTTACCCCGAGCAGATCATCGGCAAGTCCGACGAAGACCTGCCGTGGCGCGCCTACGCCGACGACATGCGCGAACAGGATCGCGAGGTGATCGAGTCGGGCCTGCCGCGCATCAACTTCGAGGACGACCACACGATCGACGGCCTGCACCGCACGACGCTCACGAGCAAGCTGCCGCTGCTCGATGGCGACGGCCGCGTGATCGGCGTGCTCGGCTCGTACTCGGACACCACGGAAAGCAAGCGCGCCGACCTCGCGCTGCGCCTGCAAAGCCGCGCGCTCGACGCGTGCGTGAACGCCATTCTCATCACCGCGCCGGGTCCGGGCGGCAGCAATCTGATCGAGTACGCGAATCCTGCGTTTCGCCGCATCACGGGCTTCGATCCGGCCGAGGTGGTTGGCCAGGACTGCCGTTTCCTGCAACGCGACGACCGCGATCAGGACGGCCTCATCGCGGTGCGCAAGGCGCTGCTGTCCAATCGCGAAGTGAGCGCCGTGCTGCGCAACTACCGCAAAGACGGCGCGCTCTTCTGGAACCAGCTGCTGATCGCGCCGGTGCCCGATCTCGATGGCCGCATCACGCATCACATCGGCATCATCAACGACGTGACCGAGCTGATCCGCTATCAGGAGCAGCTCGAATACCAGGCGAACTACGACAGCCTCACGCTGCTGCCCAACCGCAACCTGCTGCGCGACCGGCTTCAGCACGCGCTGCTCGCGGCGCAGCGGCACGACACGGGCGTGGCCGTGGTGTTCATCGACCTCGACGGTTTCAAGAACGTCAACGACAGTCTCGGCCACAGCGTGGGCGACCGTCTGCTCGGCGTGGTGGCCGAGCGGCTTCAGCGTTGCACGCGCACGACCGACACGGTCGCGCGCCACGGCGGCGACGAGTTCGTGATCGTGCTCACCGACACCATCGACGAAAAGTCGCTGATCGGCTGGATGGAGCGGGCGCGCGCGCTGATCTCGGAGCCGGTGTGGATCGACGGCACCGAACTGTACGTAGGCTGCAGCATGGGCGCGAGCGTGTTCCCGCAGGACGGCAACGACGCCGAAACGCTCATGAAGAAGGCCGACGTCGCGATGTACCGCGCGAAGGACATGGGCCGCAACACGTTCCAGTTCTTCCAGCCGGAGATGAACGCGAATGTGGGTGCGCGCCTGAATCTCGAGCGGCGCCTGCGCCGCGCGCTGCGCGACAGCGAATTCCTGCTCCACTACCAGCCGCAGGTGGAGATCGAGGGCGGCCGCGTCGTCGGCATGGAGGCGCTCGTGCGCTGGCGCGACCCGGAGGTTGGGCTTGTGTCGCCTGCGCAGTTCATTCCCGTGGCGGAAGAAAGCGGCCTGATCGGCCCGCTCTCCGACTGGGTGCTACGTGAGGCGTGCCGCCAGAACCGGGCGTGGCAACTCGCGGGGTTGCCGCCCGTGCGCGTTTCCGTGAACTTCTCGGCGAAGACGTTCCACCAGCGCGACATTGCGCAGCTCGTGAAGGACGTGCTGCAGGAAACCGGGCTGGAAGCCTGCTGGCTCGAAATCGAGCTGACCGAGAGCACGCTCATGCGCAACGCGGAAGAAGCCGTGTCGATGTTGAACGAGCTGCACGCGCTCGGCATCGGCATTGCCATCGACGATTTCGGCACCGGCTATTCGAGCCTGAGCTACCTGAAGCGGCTGCCGGTGGACCGGCTCAAGATCGACCGCTCGTTCGTGGCCGACATCGGCACGAGCAGCGACGACGAAACGATCACGGCGGCCATCATCGCGCTTGCGCACGAGCTGCAGTTGCAGGTGATCGCGGAAGGGGTGGAGACGTCGGCGCAATTCGCCTTCTTGCGTGATCGCGCGTGCGACGAGCTGCAGGGTTACTTCTTCGCGCCGCCGCTACCCGGCGACGAGGCCGCGGCGCTGTTGCGCGCGAGCGCAACGTACGAGGAAGCGCCGGGGCTGGCGTGGACGGGCTAAGCCCGGCGCAGCGGCCGGGCGCGAGCGTTATTCAATCGGCGGCAGCTGGCGCGGGCGGCGGTCCGTGCCGGTCGCAACATAGGTGAGCGTGGCTTCCGTCACCTTCACGACTTCCTCCTGGAGGCGCATACGCTGCGCGTACACCTCGACCTCGACGGTCACCGAGGTGTTGCCGGTCTTGACGATGTCGGCGTAGAAACTCAGCAGGTCGCCCACGAACACCGGTTGCTTGAACACGAACGAGTTCACCGCGACGGTCGCAACGCGTCCATTGGCGCGGCGGCTCGCTGGAATCGAACCGGCAATGTCGACCTGCGCCATGATCCAGCCGCCGAAGACGTCGCCGTGAACGTTGGCGTCCGAGGGTTGCGGCACGACGCGCAGCGCGGGCGATTTTTGGGGGAGCGGGAAGGAGTCGGTCATCGGGCTTCCATGAAAAGGGATCGAACGGCGGACAGCATTGCGGCGCAGGCTGGAGGCAAGCGGGGCGCGCCCGGCGTGGCGTGCTCAGCGGCGCGCGCCGCCTTCTGCGACAATACGTTGATCAGGAATTGTACGGGAAAGCATAAGGTGCGGCGGGCGGGTCGATTAGAGCCTTCCACCTTCGCGAAACCCGTCGCCGATTACCCCACAAGACTCGCCGTGCCGCTTGCGCCGCGCCAGGCTCCGGTTGCTGAACCGGCTTTCGCGCGCCGCATTGCGCACGTTTCTCGCTGCTCGCCCCATGCGCCGCTTTCCCGCTTCCAACGAACCCGCACTGCCCGCCACCGGGCCGCGCAACGACTGGCAGACGATCGTTTCGCTGCTGCCTTACCTCACCGCCTACAAATGGCGCGTGGCGTTCGCGCTCACCTGCCTGATCGGCGCGAAAGTGGCCAACCTCGGCGTGCCGATCGTGATGAAACACATCGTCGACGGTCTCGCTTCCGTGCACCAGCTCACCGCGCTCGGTCGCGCGGAGCACGCGCCAGGCATCGTGCTCGCGGGCGGCGTCGGGTTGCTCGTGGTGGCTTACGCCATCGTGCGCCTCTCGACATCGCTCTTCACCGAGCTGCGCGAAATCCTGTTTTCGAAAGTGACCGAGAGCGCCGTGCGCCAGCTCGCGCTCAAGGTGTTCCGCCATCTGCATGCGCTCTCGCTGCGCTTTCATCTCGAGCGGCAAACCGGCGGCATGTCGCGCGACATCGAGCGCGGCACGCGTGGCATCACGCAGCTCATTTCCTACTCGCTCTACAGCATCCTGCCGACGCTCGTGGAAGTGGGTCTCGTGCTCGGCTTCTTCGTCGTGAAGTACGAGGCTTATTACGCGATCGTCACGCTCATCGCGCTCGTTGCGTACATCGTGTTCACGGTGAAGGTGACCGAGTGGCGCACGCACTATCGCCGCACGATGAACGAGCTCGATTCGCGCGCCAACGCGCGTGCGATCGACTCGCTTATCAACTACGAGACGGTGAAGTACTTCGGCAACGAAGAGTGGGAGACGAAGCGCTACGACGAGAACCTGCATCGCTACCGCAAGGCCGCGATCAAGTCGCAGCACTCGCTTTCCGCGCTCAACTTCGGGCAGCAGGCGATCATCGGCACGGGGCTCGTATTCATTCTCTGGCGCGCCACACAAGGCGTGATGGCGGGGCGCCTCACGCTCGGCGACCTCGTGCTCATCAACACGTTCATGCTGCAGCTCTACATTCCGCTGAATTTTCTCGGCGTGGTGTATCGCGAGCTCAAGCAAAGCCTCACCGACATGGACCGCATGTTCACGCTGCTCACCGTCGAGCGCGAAGTGGCCGACGTGCCCGGCGCACAGGCGCTTGCGGTGCGCGGTGGCGAGGTGCGCTTTTCGCACGTGAACTTCGCGTATGAGCCGTCGCGTCAGATTCTGCACGACCTGAGCTTCACGATTGCGGCGGGCACGACCACGGCCGTGGTTGGGCATAGCGGATCGGGCAAGTCCACGCTCGCGCGGCTCCTGTTCCGCTTCTACGATCTCGACCGCATGAGCAGTGGCGCGATCACCATCGACGGCCAGGATATCCGCGACGTCACGCAGGATTCGCTGCGTGCTTCGATCGGCATCGTGCCGCAGGACACGGTGCTGTTCAACGACTCGATCTACTACAACATCGCCTATGGCCGCCCGACGGCGAGCCGCGAGGAAGTGATCGCAGCGGCGCGCGCGGCGCATATTCACGCGTTCATCGAAAGTCTGCCCAAGGGCTACGACACGCCTGTGGGCGAGCGCGGCCTCAAGCTTTCGGGCGGCGAGAAGCAGCGCGTGGCGATCGCGCGCACGCTGCTCAAGAATCCGCCCATTTTGCTGTTCGACGAGGCGACGTCGGCGCTCGACTCGCGCTCGGAACGGGCCATCCAGCACGAGCTCGACCAGATCGCGCGCGAGCGCACGACGCTCGTCATTGCGCACCGGCTCTCGACCGTCGTGCACGCGCAGCAGATCATCGTGATGGATCACGGGCGCATCGTCGAGCGCGGCACGCATGCGGAACTGCTGCGCGCGGGCGGACACTATGCGCAGATGTGGGCGCTCCAGCAGCAGAAGGCGGGCGATGTGCCGCAGTCAGAAGCTGGGCAAGTGGAGTTGCCGGCGGCGGGCGGAAACTGAAGCGCTCCGCGCGCCGGCGTTTGCAGGTTTTTAGCCGGGTTGCGCGTGAGTCGACGTGCGCAGCGCGGCGTCGAGCGCTTCGAGCTGCGCGGGCGTGCCGACGTTTTCCCAAACGCCTTCGTACAGTTCGCCGCTCACGCGTCCTCGCGCGATGGACTCGCGATAGTACGGTGTAAGCGCGCGCTTCGTGCCCGGCGCGAGATCGCGGAACATGCGCGTGTCGTAGAGGCCGATATTGCCGAACGTGTAGCGCGGGGCGCCTTCGAGCGCGAGCCGGCCGTCAGCGTTCAGTGCGAAGTCGCCCTTCGGGTGGAACGGCGGGTTCGGCACCATCACGAGATGCATGCCCGGCTGCGCTTGCGCCGCGAGCGCTTGCGCGTGCGGGTTCAGGCGCGAGAAATCGTAGGCGCTGTAGACGTCGCCGCTCACCGCGAGAAACACCTCGGGCGTGCCGTTCGACTCGATCAGCGGCAGCGCCTGTGCAATGCCGCCCGCCGTTTCGAGCGCGTCGTGCTCGGGCGAATAGTGGAGCGTCACGCCAAAGCGCGCGCCGTCGCCGAGCGCGGCTTCGATCTGCGCGCCGAGCCAGGCGTGGTTGATGACGATGCGCGTGTAGCCCGCCGCGGCGAGCCGCTCGATCTGCCACACGACCAGCGGTTTGCCGCCCACGGCCAGCAGCGGCTTCGGGCAGGTGTCGGTGAGCGGACGCATGCGCTCGCCGCGTCCGGCGGCGAAGATCATGGCGGTTCGGCCGTGGCGCGCCTTGTCCCGCGTGTGATTCGTTTGGGTCATGACGGCCCGTTTCAGAAGGTGTAGGCGACTTCGACGGCGCTGCCCTGCAGTTCGTCGATGAGCCGTGCGAACGGCACGAGCGGGCGGTAGCGGTGCGCGACCTTGCTCGCGTAGTTGAGAAAGCGCGGCAGGTCTGCCATGTAATGCGGTTTGCTGTCGCGATAGTTGATGCGGCAGAAGAGGCCCAGCACCTTGATGTGGCGCTGCAGGCCCATCCACTCGAGCTGGCGGTAGAACTCGCCGAAGTCGGCGTCGACCGGCAGTCCCGCCTTCTTGGCGCGCTCCCAGTAGTGCGCGAAGCAGTCGAGCTCGAACTCTTCGTCCCAGCTCAGGAACGCGTCGCGCAACAGCGAGACGACGTCGTAGGTGATCGGGCCATACACCGCGTCCTGGAAGTCGAGCACGCCGGGGTTGGGCGTGGCGATCATCAGGTTGCGGGGCATGAAGTCGCGCAGCATGTAGCTTTGCGACTGTGCGCGGGCGCTTGCCACGAGCAGCGCGAAGGTGCGATCGAGCACGCCGCGCGTGGCTTCGTCCACCTTGCGGCCCAGATGGCGCTCCAGATACCACTCGGGCATCAGCTCCATCTCGCGGCGCATGAAGGATTCGTCGAAGTCCGGCAGTACACCCGGCCGCGAGCTCGACTGCCAGCGGATCAACGCTTCGATGGCGTCGCGCATCAACTCGCGCGAGCGCGTGCCGGGGCCGGCTTCCTGCAGCGCTTTCAGGTAGGGCGCGGTGCCGAGATCGGTCACGAGCATGAAGCCCGCGTCGAAATCGACTTCGAGCACGCGCGGCACGTGGACGCCGGCGGCCTCGAGCATCTGCGCGATCTGGGCGAATTCGCGGCTTTTTTCGGGCGGCGGGGCGTCGACGGCGATCAGCGTCGCACCGTGCGCGCCCGCGCTAGCGAGCCGGAAATAGCGCCGAAAGCTCGCGTCCGCCGAGGCGGGGGCGAGCGTTGCGAGGTCGAGGGCGTACTGCCCGGCGTGGCTGCCGAGCCAGGCGGCGAGCAGGTCGCGGCGAGTGTCGGTCGCGGATGCGGCAGGTGAGTCGGCGGGAGAATGCGCGGCGGAAAAGGTCATGAAAGCCAGAGGCAAAATCAGTGGATCAACGTCTTGCCATATAATACCCCACGACTTTTTTGACGCGACTCGCGCCAAAGCCCGCATGACGGTTCGCTCGCCGCATTCATCGTCGCTCCAGGGTTCGATGAATTGTAATTAATTGTTTGCAGCCCGGCCTCGATCCGGTTTATCGGGAGGCGGGTGCCCAGGCGGGCCACCATCAAGCAGAGGGCAGGCGGCCGGGCCGATTCGCCAAAACCATACATGCCGCCCAGACAGTTTTTCCAGACGATCTCCCCTAGTGACGACGGCGTGCCGGGCAAGCGGCGGCTCATCGCGGCACTCCTGGCCGTACCGGGTCTGGTGCCCGCGCTCGCGCACGCCCAGCTCGCGGGCGCGGCCGCGCAGCCCCAGCAGCTGGACGGCCCGTGGAGCCTGCGGCTCGCGCCGCAACTCGAGGATCACCCCAACGCGACGGGCCAGCACCCGGCAACGTTCGTGCTCGGCGATTCGACGACCGGCACGATCGACACCGACCTCGCAGTGAAGGGCGCCGCGGAACTGCGCCAGGGCACGAACGTGGTGAAGGGCGACGCCCTGCACTACGACCAGGACACCGACATGGCCAATGCGTACGGCAATGTCGTGGTCGTGCAGAACGGCACGACGTTCACGGGCCCCGAGGCGCATTTGAAGGTCGAGGCGAACGAGGGCTTCATGCCCGCGCCGAAGTACCACTTCACGCTTACGGGCGGCTCGGGCAGCGCCGCGCGCGCCGACCTGCTGGACAGCGAGCGCTCGGTGCTCACGACCGGCACCTACACCGCGTGCCACTGCTCGACCAATCCGGCCTGGTACATCAAGGGCAGCGAGTTCGATTTCGACACCGGCAGCGACGAGGGCGTCGCGCACAACGCCGTGCTGTTCTTCCAGGACGTGCCGATCTTCGCGAGCCCGTGGCTGTCGTTCCCGCTTACGGGCGACCGCCGCAGCGGCCTGTTGCCGCCCACGTTCTCGGTCAGCTCGACGAACGGCTACGAAATCTCGCTGCCGTATTACTTCAACATCGCGCCGAACCGCGACTTCACGTTCACGCCGGAAATCATCTCGAAGCGTGGCGTGTTCCTGCAGGGCAACTACCGGTATCTCTCGACGAATTACTCGGGATCGATCACCGGCACCTTCCTGCCGGACGACGCGATCACGAAGACGAACCGCTACGCGCTGTTCATCCAGCACAACCAGAACTTCGGCAACGGGTTCGGCGGGTACGTCTATTACAACAAGGTCTCGGACAACACCTATCCGTCGGACCTGTCGTCGCCGGCCAACCAGTTCCTGAACGGTACGCAGACGCTGTACCAGCAGGAAGCCGGCCTCACGTACAACAACGGACCGTGGTCCGTGCTCGGCCGCTACCAGCACTGGCAGGCGGTCGAGTCGTCGACGCCGCCGTACGGCCGCGAGCCGCAGTTGAACGTGAAGTACGCAAAGTACAACGTCGGCGGCTTCGACTACGGCATGGAAGCCGACTATTCGCGCTTCCGCATCACGGAAGACAACGCGACCGAAGGCGACCGCGTCGTCTTCAATCCGTACCTGTCGTATTCCTTGATGGGGCCGGGTTACTTCGTCACGCCGAAGGTTCAGTGGCACTTCGCGTCGTACAACCTGAGCAACATCGGCCCGGCGGGCACGACCTTCGGTTCGCCCGTCGGCACGCCGAAGAGCTTCACCGAATCGATCCCGACCTTCAGCTTCGACACGGGCCTCGTGTTCGACCGCTCGGTCCACCTGTTCGGCCAGGACTACATCCAGACGCTGGAACCGCGCCTGTACTACGTGTACACGCCGTACCACAACCAGCAGTTCGCGCCCCTTTTCGATACCGCGGAGTCGGACTTCGGCCTCGCGGAAATCTTCACGCCGAACACCTTCGTCGGCAACGACCGGATTGCCGACGCGAACCGCATTACGGCCGCGCTCACCACGCGCTTCATCGACCCGGCTTCGGGCGACGAGCGCGCGCGCTTCGTGATTGCGCAGCAGTACTACTTCCAGGATCAGCGCGTCACGTTGAACTCCGGCGAAAGCACGAGTCAGGCGACGCATTCGGACCTGATTGCGGGTGCTGCGCTGAAAATCGGGGCTGGTTTCGCTTCGGAAACGGCGTTCCAATATAATGCCGACAACAACCAGCTCACGAAGGCGAGCATCGGTTTCGGGTACAGCCCGGGAACGAGCCGCGTGCTGAACGTGGCCTACCGCTACACGCGGGCGAACACCACGCTGGACTTCCAGCCGATCAATCAGGTTCTGATCTCGGCTCAATGGCCGTTCTCGCACCGGGTGTACGCCGTGGGCCGCTTCAACTACGATCTGAACGGCCATCGGATCGTCGACGGCCTGGTCGGCATGCAGTACGACGCCGACTGCTGGGTGCTCGGGATCGGCCTGCAGCGATACGCGAACGGGCTCAATACGTCGGGTACGCCGAATTCGTCAACGCGGTTTCTCGCGCAGCTCACGCTCAAGGGACTCTCGAACGTCGACAACGGGCTGGTGGCGGCGTTCAGGACGGCAGTGCCGGGGTACACGCAGCTGCCGGCCCAGTCGCCGCCGGATTCGCGCTTCACTGATTATCAATAACGCGTGATCCGGAGCGCATTGTTTGCACAAGGCGCCTCGGGGCAACGCGGTGTCGGTTGCATAGAGACGGGCGAAGCGTGCCCGCCAACATTGGAGTATCTGTGGGAATCATGAAAAAGCTTCGCCTGGCAGCGTACGCTGCGAGTCTCTTCGCCGTCGCAGGCGTGTTGCCGGCCGCGCCGGCGCAAGCTCAAGGTCTCCCGGCCGGCAACGGCCAGACGGTCGACACGATCGCCGCAGTCGTCAATGACGGCGTGATCACGCAGCGCGAGCTAGACAGCCGCGCCGAACTCATTTCGCATCGCCTTCAGCAGCAAAACGCGCCGGTTCCGCCCGCGGACCAGTTGCGCGCGCAGGTGCTCAACCAGATGGTGCTCGAGCGCATCCAGCTCCAGAAGGCCAAGGAAGACGGCATCACTGTCGACGACGCCTCCGTGCAACGCACGCTCGAGCGTCTTGCGCAGGCCAACGGCATGGATCTCGCCACCTATCGCGCGCGCATCGAGGCGGCCGGCGTGCCCTGGACCACGTTCATGAAGGACGCGCGCACCGAACTCACGCTCTCGAAGCTGCGCGAGAAGGAAGTGGACAGCAAGGTCACGGTGTCCGACGCCGAAGTCGCGAACTACATCGCGAGCCAGCGCGGACCGAACGCAGGCCAGTCGAGCGATCTGCACTTCCAGCACATTTTCATCAAGGCGCCGCTGAACGCCTCGGAAACCGACATCGAAGCCGCGCAGGCGAAGGCCAACGCGCTGCTCAAGGAAGCCCAGTCGGGTAGCAAGTTCGAGAGCCTCGCGAAGTCGAATTCGCAGGCGAGCGACGCAAGCAAGGGCGGCGACATGGGCTTTCTGCAGCAGTCGAAGCTGCCGCCCGAGTTCGTGACGGCCGCTTCCACCCTGCGTCCGGGCGAAGTGAACCCCACGGTGATCCGCACCAACGACGGCTTTGAAATCGTCCGCCTCGTCGAGCGCCGCCAGGGCCAGGGCACCGCCGCCGACGCGCCCAAGCTCGTGCAAACGCACGTGCGCCACATCCTGCTGCGTGTGGGCGACGGCATGTCCGAACCCCAGGCGCGCCAGAAGCTGCTTGAAATCCGCCAGGAAATTGCGGCGGGCGGCGACTTCGCCAAGTTCGCGCGCACTTACTCGCAGGACGGCTCGGCCTCGCAGGGCGGCGACCTCGGCTGGATCAGCCCGGGCGAAACCGTGCCTGAATTCGAGCGCGCCATGAATACGCTGCAGGACGGCCAGTTGAGCGAGCCGATTCGCACCGAGTACGGCTACCACTTGATCCAGGTGCTGGGCCGCCGCGACGCCGAAGGCTCGATCGCGCAGCAAATGGAACTCGCGCGCCAGGCCATCGGGCAGCGCAAGGCGGAGCAGGCTTACGCCGACTGGCTGCGGCAGCTGCGCGACAGCGCCTACGTCAGCTACAAGATCGCGGGCATGACGCCGCCGCACAACTAAGCAGTCACCCAGGGATCGAGCCATGAACGCCTCCGCATCGTCGTCGCCGGCTCCGCGGAGGGCGGGGCCGATCCGCATCGCCATCACCACGGGTGAACCGGCCGGCGTCGGCCCCGAACTGACCGCCGCCGCGCTGGCGGGCGCCTCGGCCCACTGGCCCGACGCGCAGTTCGTCGTCCTCGGCGACAGCGCGCTGCTCGAAGCACGCGCGAAAGCCGCGAGCGTCGACTGGGCCGCCGTGCTGGCGCACCAGCCTGTGCAGGTCGAGCATATCGCGCTCGCGACGCCAGCCAAGCCCGGCAAGCTCGACGCCGCCAACGGCCGCTATGTTCTCGCGCTGCTCGACCGCGCGATCGACGGCGCACTGGCGGGCGAATTCGACGCGATCGTCACCGCGCCGCTGCAAAAGAGCACCATCAACGACGCCGGTGTGCCCTTTACCGGCCACACCGAATATCTCGCCGAACGCACGCATACGCCGCGCGTGGTCATGATGCTGGCGGGCACCGGCGCGCGCCCGTTGCGCGTGGCGCTCGCCACGACGCATTTGCCGCTCAAGGACGTGTCGGCTGCGCTCACGGTCGAGGGGCTCGTTGAAACACTTGGCATCATCGATCATGACCTGCGTCATCATTTCGGCGTGCCGCTGCCGCGGATTCTGGTGACCGGCCTCAACCCGCATGCGGGCGAGAACGGCTACCTGGGGCGCGAGGAAATTGACACGATCTCGCCGGCGCTGGCCGCCGCCGCTGCGCAAGGTATTGACGCGCGCGGCCCTTACCCCGCCGACACGCTGTTCCAGCCGCGCTACCTGAAGGATGCGGACTGCGTGCTGGCGATGTTCCACGACCAGGGCCTGCCGGTCCTGAAATACGCGACGTTCGGCGAAGGCATCAACGTCACGCTCGGCCTGCCGATCGTGCGCACCTCGGTCGATCATGGCACTGCGCTCGACCTCGCCGGCACTGGCCGCGCGGACGCAGGCAGCCTGATCGCCGCCCTCGACACCGCCGTTTCGATGGCGCGCCACCGGCGCGCTATCTGATTGAATCCAGAGAAGATGTCCAACAGCAGCAGACAGCACCAGGGCCACTTCGCGCGCAAGCGCTTCGGCCAAAACTTCCTCGTCGACACGGGCGTGATCGACTCGATCGTCGACGTCATTCGCCCGCAGCGCGGCGAGCGCATGGTCGAGATCGGGCCCGGTTTGGGTGCGCTCACCGAGCCGCTCATCGAGCGCCTCGCCACGCCTGAATCGCCGCTGCACGCGGTCGAGCTGGACCGCGACCTGATCGCGCGCCTCACGAAGAAGTTCGGCCCGCTGCTCGAACTGCACGCGGGCGATGCGCTCGCATTCGACTTCGGCTCGCTCGCGGCGCCGGGCGAGAAACCCTCGCTGCGCATTGTCGGCAATCTGCCGTACAACATTTCGAGCCCGCTGCTGTTTCACCTGACCACGTTTGCCGAGCGCGTGATCGACCAGCACTTCATGCTGCAGAACGAAGTGGTCGAGCGCATGGTGGCGGAGCCCGGCAGCAAGGCGTTCGGCCGTCTCACGGTGATGCTCCAGTACCGCTACGTGATCGACAAGCTCATCGACGTGCCGCCCGAATCGTTCCAACCGCCGCCCAAGGTGGATTCAGCGATCGTGCGCATGATTCCCTACGCCCCGCACGAACTGCCGAAGGTGAACGATGCGCTGCTCGGCGAACTCGTGACGGCCGCCTTCTCGCAGCGCCGCAAGATGCTGCGCAATACGCTCAGCGATTACCGCGAACGCCTCGACTTCGACGCGCTCGGCTTCGATCTGGCGCGCCGCGCCGAGGAAGTGCCCGTTGAGGAGTATGTGAGTCTCGCGCAGGCGCTGGAAGGGGCAGGCGGCGCTTGATGAGCGCGCGATGCGCCGCCTTGCCGGTGCGTTAGCCGTTTTTTGAGGCCGCTTCTCAGACCGCTTCTCAGGTCGCCTCGCTGCGCTGCGCCTCGTAGGCCTTGAGCTGGCTATAGACGACGCGCAGCACCGATAGCTCGTTCGATGCGTGCTGCACCGCGCCGCCGCGCCGGATCAGGTCGCCGAGCACGTGATCGGCCTCGATGCGCGAACCGTTCTGCACGTCGCGCAACATCGAGGCGGTGAGCGCCGAACCCTTGGCGAACAGCATCGAGCGTGAACGTTCGAGGAAGCTGTCGCGCACGGCGTGGCCATGTTCGGCTGCGATCGCGCGGCATTCGGCAAAGAGACGTTCGATGGTCGCGGCGCCGTCGGGCGTGGCGAGAATCACGCCAACGGGCGCACGGAAAAGACAGGTGCTGCCCGCGAGCGACGCGAGAAACACCCACTTCTCCCACATCTCCTGAAGGATGTGATCGCTCGCCTTCACGTGGAAGCCGGCATTGCCGAACTGATCCGCTACGGCTTGCACGCGCGGCGAGACGCCGCCGCCGAGCTCGCCGAACGTGATGGCGTGCACATCATTCAGATGCACGATCTCGCGTTTGTCGTTGAGCGTGGACGCGATCAGGCACACGCCGCCCAACACCCCCTGCGTGCCGAAGCGCGCCTGCAGGACTTCCAGATGGCGCATACCGTTGAGCAGCGGCAGGATCAGCGTGTTCGGCCCGACGGCAGCGGCGAACGAATCGATGGCGTTGTCGAGGTCGTAGGCCTTGCAGCTCAGCAATACGAGATCGAACGATTGGCCACCTTGCGACTCGAGCGCTTCGCGCGTGACGGTCTTGACGTCGCGCAGCGTGAGATCGCCCGCCGGACTGCGGATGACGAGGCCCGATTCGCGCAGTTGCGCGGCGCGCGCCTCGCGAACCAGAAACGTCACGTCACGCCCCGCAGCGGCGAGCCGGCCGCCAAAATAGCCGCCCGTCGCACCCGCACCCACTACCAGAATTCGCATGTCTACTCCTAGTTGCTTGCGTATAGCGAAATTGCCGGGGGCAATTTCAGGATGGCGTTCATGCTAGAGCAAATCGGCGCATCTTGCCGGGCCCGGCAGGGCTGGCGCGTTTTTGGTACAGTCCGGTTTTTGACGACGGCAAAACGGAGTACACAATGCGCCTGCTGCACACGATGATCCGGGTCGGCGACCTCGATCGCTCGATCAAGTTCTATACCGAACTGCTCGGCATGAAACTGCTGCGCCGCGAAGACTACCCCGATGGCAAGTTCACGCTGGCCTTCGTTGGGTACACGGACGAGCGCGATGGCACGGTGATCGAGCTTACGCATAACTGGGATACGGCTTCCTATGATCTTGGGGCCGGATTTGGTCACCTGGCGGTTGAGGTGGATGATGCCTACGCCGCCTGCGCGAAGATCAAGGAGCAGGGCGGGACGGTGGTGCGTGAAGCGGGTCCGATGAAGCATGGGACCACGGTGATCGCGTTTGTGACCGATCCGGATGGGTACAAGATCGAGTTTATTCAGAGGAAGAAGTAAGGTAGTTTGTAGGGCGGCGTCGGAATTCTCTGGCGTCGCTGCTTAAAGCTCGTTGAGTTTTAAATCGAATTAACAGATGTCCGGCAATTAAAAAGAAAATACCGGATGATTTGTGAGAATTAAATATTTTTCATCTTTATCTCACGTGGGATACACGTGCGACCATTTGTCGATTGCACGAGTCATCATCTTTTTTGATCGATATCGCCTGTCTTCGATCGGGTGAAATATACCGATACAAATAATTCGCAGTACGTATTTATAGATAGTTGACATCGAGCAATCCGGCGACATGATCGCGATCGCGGTCGTTTTGCGACTAGGTAAGAGGTGTCTATGCGTAGGTTTGAGAGGTCATTTAGGACTCTTCCTATATACGCGAAAGTGCCATTAAAACAAAATCAGCGCTTGGCCCTTAAGTAGGAGCCGGTTTGACCGACGAATAAGCGTGCGCATGGCAGTGCGTGGGCTAACTGCTGGAATCCGCAGGCGTCATGTCGTTGAATCGGTTCGCGGCTGTTTGAACCGGTTGCATTGTGTCCACTGCGCTACCTGCCTCCGAGAAGGAGAGCCTATGCATTCGACTACCCATATTGATGCTTCGGTGCCTATCCGAAACGGCGGAATGCTTGCGCGTCTGTCGGACGTCGTGGTGATCGCCGGTGGTGCGCTTTTGACAATGCGCGCGCCGGGCATTATCGATGGTGCCGGCTACGACAGCGCTCTGGTCGCGTTTTCGATGCTGCTAGCGCTCATGCTGTTTCCCTCGTGGGGCATGTACCGTGTGGCGCGTCGAGGTGTGTTCTGGCGTTGTGTTTGCGTGCCAATGTTTGCATGGCTTTTCGTCCTGGTCGCATCGTGCGTATTGGTGATGGCGCTACATCGTACATACCGTCCTGCAGCGGACTGGCTCGAAGAGTGGGCGTGCGTTTCTGCGGCCGGAGTCGTGATCAGTCGCCTGGCTGCACATGCAATCTATTTCCGGCTGACGAAGCAGGATGCGCACACGCGCACGGTTGCGGTAGTGGGCAACGCGGCGCGTTGCCGCCAGATCATGCGTAAGGTTGGCGCGAAGTCGGATTCGATGTATCGCGTCAGTGCGGCTTTTGACACGGAGCCGAAGGCAGACGCCGTTCCGCTTGGCTTGCCCACCTTCTGCGATCGCAAAGCGTTTGCCGACTATGTTCGCAATACCAATATCGACGAGCTTTGGCTAGCCGTTCCGCTTTCCGAAGGGCAGACGATTGTCCCTTTTGTCGGGTTGTTTCGTAATGATTTGATCAACGTCCGTTTTATCCCGGATGTGAGCGGTCTCTCGGTTTTCGCAGCTGGAATGACGAATCTCGAAGGTACGTCGGCGATCAACCTTGTAGCTTCACCGCTCGCTTCGCATTCACTCATCAGCAAGGAAATATTCGATCGAGCGTTTGCACTGTGTACCGTGGTGACGCTTGCACCGCTCTTTCTTGCGATTGCGGCGGCAGTCAAATGCTCATCACCAGGCCCTGCATTCTTCACGCAACGTCGCAAGGGCGCAAACGGTAAGGTCTTCAATATCTATAAATTTCGCAGCATGCGTGTGCATGCTGAATCGGATGGTGTGCTCAAGCAAGCGACGCGCAACGACCCGCGTGTGACGCGCGTTGGAGCTTTCCTCAGGCGTACGAGTCTTGATGAGCTACCGCAGTTCTTCAACGTTTTGCGTGGCGAAATGTCGGTTGTCGGGCCTCGGCCTCATGCCATCGAGCACGACAGGTTGTATCAAGACATTGTGGATGGGTACATCCATAGATACCGCATCAAGCCGGGTATCACCGGCTGGGCGCAAATCAACGGTTTTCGTGGCGAAACAGACCGCATCGAAAAGATGCAGGGGCGTATCGCGCACGATCTCTATTACCTCAGTAACTGGTCCTTCTGGTTCGACATTCGGATTGTCTTTGCCACAGTTTTCAAGGGACTGGTTCATCGTAATGCTTATTGATTGGCTGGACAGTGGAAGTGGTGACTCGATTGAAGAATTCTCAGGCTCCGGTGTCTTCGCGACTTACGGTGAAGTTTGCAGGCATCGGTGCCGCATTGGCGCTCTCGCTGCTGCTTGGCGGCTGCGCTTTCGCACCCGGTATGCGCATGTTGACTTCGTCGGGAGGCGGCGCGACGCAGAGGGAAAGCTCTCAAGCTACGGCTTCTGCGGTTAAGGAGGACGGTACGACTATCGCTGCGAGCACTAGCACTGAATCCGCGAATGCGACAAAAACGGTGAGCGCCACCGGAGCCACGCCAGAAATTCCCATCGTCGAGCTGGATATCGAATACGTTAGACGCTCGCAACAAGAGCGGGCAGAGAATGGTCAGCAGCATGTCAAGCTGCTTTCCGACCAGCCGACGCCATATGCGGTGGGAGCGGGCGACGTTCTGCAAATCATTGTCTGGGATCACCCGGAACTTGCAGCTGCGATGGGCAGTACGCCGGCGCAGAATACCAGCCGGCCAGGAGATCCCAGCTCAGGTTTCGTCGTTGATCAGGCCGGCGATCTGGCATTTCCTTATGCGGGTACGCTGCATGTCGCTGGCTTGCGGACAGAGGAAATACAAAGACGCTTGAGCGCTGCATTAGGCAAGTATTTCGTGAAGCCGCAGGTGACCGTGCGTATGGCTTCCTATCGGGCGCATCAAGTCTATGTAGATGGTGAAGTTCATACGCCTGGCGTGATTGCCATCAACGATGTGCCTATGTCGCTTTATGAGGCGATCGCGCGAGCCGGCGGTTTTTCCGATGCGGCCGATCAAAGCACGCTGGTGTTGGTGCGCGATGGCGTTTCCCACCGAATAGACCTCACGCAAATGGTCGCAAGCGGCCTCAACCCGTCCCGTCTTTATCTGCGCACGGGTGACAGACTACGGGTCGTCGCACGCGAAGAGAACGACGTCTATGTCATGGGCGAGGTGAATAAGCCGGTTTCGGCGATTCCTAATCGCACTGGGCGAATCACACTCGCCGATGCGCTTTCCCAGGCTGGAAGCGTGAACGCCGCGACGGCGGACGCCGCACAAATGTTTGTTGTGCGCGGGGCGCTCAACGGCACGCCGCAGGTATTCCATTTGGATGGCCGATCGCCGGTCGCGATGCTGGTCGCCAAGGAGTTTGATCTTCAGCCGAAGGACGTGGTCTATGTGGACGGCAACGGGCTTGTGCGCTTTAGTCGTGTGTTGAATTTGCTCTTGCCGGCGATTAATGCGGGCATGACGGCAGGAGTGCTGGCGAAGTGAGGCCGCGTCAGGATCGATTTCTGAGCGAAGAACATGCCCCGCTAAGCGCTTTCAAGGTGGCATCGGACGCGTGAGGCCGATAGAAACTATGGATATTCAAACTCGTAGCGCTAACGCGACGTCCGATGAAATTCAACCGCTTGGGAACGCCAGTTCGATCACTGATATTGCTGTCGTTCCGGTTGTGTTGGCAGGCGGTTCCGGAACTCGCCTGTGGCCACTATCGCGCGAGCAATTTCCGAAGCAATTGATTGACGTACTCGGTCAGGAATCGCTTCTTCAGACTACGGTTCAACGACTGCTGAGCGTTCCCCCGTTTCGCTGGAAGGTTGAGCGGCCGATAGTCGTGTGCGGCGAAGACACGCGTTTCGCGACGCAAGCTCAACTTCGGGCAGCAGGTGTCGAAACGCACGTCATTGTCGAGCCGTGCCGGCGCGAAACCGCACCGGCGCTCACGCTTGCGGCGCTCGCGGCTTTGCGGGGCAAGGAAGATGCAATTGTCGTCGCGATGCCGGCAGACCATGCAATCACGGAGCTTCAGGCCTTCTATAGCGCAATTGATACCGCAGTTCGCTATGCCTGCGATGGTGCGATCGTGAGCTTGGGCGTGCCGCCTACACGTCCAGACAGCGGCTTCGGCTATATCAAGACGGGTTCCGCTCTGGAGAACGGCGCACGCCGTATCGAGCAATTCGTCGAAAAGCCCGCAGTGGCGACAGCGGAGCGCTACCTCGCTTCAGGTTGTTACTGGTGGAACAGCGGCATCTTCGTGTTGCGCGCCAGCGTGTGGCTGAATGCGCTACGTATGCTCGAACCCTCGATGCTCGACGCATGTGTCTCGGCATACAACCGAGGCACGGGAGACGATGACGCTTCATTTCCAGATGCGGTTGCGTTCAGCAGTGCGCCCGCGAGTTCGATCGACTATGCGGTGATGGAACATCTTGGCCGTACGCAATCGCTTCCCCCGGGCGTGGTTGTCCCGCTTGATGCCGGCTGGTCGGACCTGGGTACCTGGGACGCGGTCTGGGGTGCGCTCGAGAAAGATTCTGAGGGCAACGTTGCTAGTGGCCGGGTCGCCTTAGCGGAGACAACTGAAAGTCTGGTCCGATCCGAAGGACGTCTCGTTGCGTGTATTGGCGTCAAGAATTTGATCGTCGTCGAAACCGCCGATGCTGTAATGGTCGCTGACCGTTCACGCGTTCAGGATGTAAAGGCGCTGGTCGAAAAAATTCGAATGCAACAAGCGCCGGAAGCGGACAGACATCGAATGGTGCGTCGGCCGTGGGGCTATTACGATTCGATCGATCAAGGTGACCGATTCCAGGTCAAGCGGATAGTCGTCACTCCTGGAGGCTCGCTTTCGCTTCAACTTCACCATCACCGTGCTGAACATTGGATCGTCGTGCGTGGAACGGCACGCGTGACGCGCGGCGATGAGCAATTTCTGCTCAGCGAAAACGAATCCACCTATATCCCGCTAGGGGTAACTCACCGGCTCGAGAATCCTGGCAAGTTACCGCTTGAATTGATCGAAGTACAGTCCGGAGCCTATCTGGGCGAGGACGACATCGTCCGCCTCGACGATACATACGGGCGGTCGTGAGTTGCCAGTAAATCGCTGGCACGAGAGGCCCCCGTGTGGAACAAAAAAGAGGATAGGTGAGAATGCTTAAGAACATACTCGTTATATGTGAAGGAAACATATGCCGTAGCCCCATGGCCCAAGCGCTTCTTGCAAGCCGTCTGCCGGGTGTGAATGTAATCTCCGCAGGTTGTGCGGCACTTGCAGGCCGCCCCGTGGACGAATTTGCTGTCGAATTGATGGCGGAGCGCAGCATCGATATTCGTGATCATGTCGCAGTGAACATGAATCTCGAGCAGGTGCGAATGGCGGACCTCGTGCTGACCATGTCAAACGCCCAGTCCAAAACTGTCGAGGCGCGGTACCCGTTTGCAAAGGGTAAGGTGTATTGCATAGGTGCGCCTCTTGGCATTGAGGTGGCTGATCCTTATCGACGCGGTCGAGATGCGTTCGTCTCGTCGCTGAACCAAATCGACCGGTGCATCGCTGTGTGGATCGAAGATTTAAAGAAAGTTATTTCCTGATTGTATGATCTCTTCCCAAAAAAACGTTGCTGATGACAACGGCTCGGCTAGCAATGAAATTCAGCTTGCCGAATATGTCGCCGCAATCCTCGAACACTGGAAGCTGATCGCAGTTGCCATTGCTATCTCGCTATTGCTTGGTGTTGTCTATATCGTTGTCGCGACGCCCCAGTACCGGGCGGACGCCATGATCCAGGTAGAGGACGATGGTAATTCCTCGAATAGCGCGCTGGGCCAACTAGCGTCCATTTTCGACAACAAGCAGACGGCTGCGGCAGAGATGGCGCTGATCGGTTCCCGGCTTGTCGTGGGTGGGGCGGTCAACGCGCTACATCTGGATGTCACTGCGCGCCCCCGTTATTTTCCGTTGATTGGCCGGATGATCGCCCGGCATGCGGTTGAGGGTGGGCTGGCATCTCCAGTGCTAGGTATGACCCGCTACGCGTGGGGCGGAGAAAAGATCGAAGTGTCACGCTTCGACGTTGCTGAAAGCCGGTACGACGATAAGTACACACTCGTCGCGCGCGAAGGGGGAGCCTACGATATTGTCGACCCCGACGGCGAATTGGTATTGCAAGGCCATGTGGGGCAGTTGGCCACGACTTCCGTAGGCAAGGAGCCGATTTCGATCAAGGTCGACCGGCTGATCGCGCACGCGGGTACGCACTTCGTGCTGAAGCGTAGTTCTACGCTGGATACGATTGGCGATTTGCAGCAGGCACTAGTCATTACCGAACTCGCTAAGGACTCGGGAATCATCGGTGTATCGCTGGATAGCGACGACGCATCCCATGCCGCTCTGGTGATCAACACAATAGCGAGCATGTATGTGCAGCAAAACGTTGACCGCAAGTCGGCTGAAGCGCAACACACACTGAAATTCCTGGACGACACACTGCCCCAATTGCGCCAGCAACTCAATGACGCGGAGAGTCAATATAACGCCTTCCGTAATCAGCGGGGGACAGTGGATCTATCGCAGGAAGGGCAGTTGCTGTTGCAGCGGGTCGTCGACAGCAAGACAAAGCTTCTTGAGCTTCAGCAAAAACGTACCGAGATGGTGCAGCGCTTTACGGCATCTCACCCGGCCGTTGCGGCACTGGACGGTCAGATTGCAGGGGTCACCTCCGAGCTTGATCAATTGAGCAAGCAGGTGACCGCACTACCCAATACCGAGCAAACGGCGCTCCAGTTGCTGCGTGACGTGCGAGTCGACACAGAGCTCTATATGAGCCTGCTCAATAGTGCACAGCAACTGCGAATCCTCAAGGCAGGGCAGGTGGGAAGCGTTCGCATCGTTGACTATGCGGTGGTACAAGATCTACCGGTCAAACCCAAGAAGTTGTTGGTGCTACTGCTGTCTATCGTGGCCGGGTCGTTTATCGGCACCGCGATCGTATTCATCCGCCGGAGCTTGTCCCAAGGTGTGACGCATAGTGAGGAAATCGAGCGATCGCTGGGGCTGCCGGTGTACGCGATGATCCCGCACAGCGATGCGCAAAATCGCCTGGAGAAGCAGGTCAAGCGGGACGGACGCGGTATTCCATTGTTGGCGGTGACCGCCCCTGGTGATGTGGCGGTTGAGGCGATACGCAGCTTGCGCACTGCGCTAGAGTTTGCGATGCTCAATGCCGCTAACAATGTGATCTCCATTACGAGCTCGCGGCCAGGCGCCGGTAAGTCGTTTACCTCCGCCAATCTCGCGGCGGTGCTAGCAAGCAGCGGCAAGCGCGTCATGCTCATCGACGCCGACCTGAGAAGGGGGACGCTCCAATCATATTTCGGCATCCAAAAGGAGCCGGGTGTTACGGATGTGATCCTTCGTGGTACAGAAGTTTCACGTGCCGTGGTGAAGCAAGCTATCAAGAACGTCGACGTATTGCCACGAGGTACTTCGGTGCCCAACCCTTCAGAGCTTCTGATGAGCGACAGGATGAGAGATCTTGTCGATCGGTTCTCAAGGGAATATGACGTCGTCATCGTCGATACGCCGCCTGTGCTCGCAGTGACCGATTCGGCTGTGGTCGGAAAACTTTCGGGTATGACTCTCCTTGCTATCCAGCACGGCGCGCATCCGATGCCTGAACTGATGGAGGTTGTTCAGCGTCTGCATGCGGCGGGCGTTTCGATCAAGGGAGCGCTGTTTACCAATGTGGCTGAGCGCAGCCTGAAGGCGGGTGCGTACTACACCGCGTATTACGCCTACGACGAAAAGGCAGGACGTTAGAGTCGTTCCCTGTATAAAAGTGAAACGTTGCATTTAATTATCTTAGATCAAGTAATTAGGAATGCAACATGTTGAGATCGAAATAATGTCGAAATGTCTTGGAGAGTCAAGATGGCTGAGGTCAGCCGTTTTGATGGTAATGCTGATGATCGAGGGGCTGTGCCGAACGGCTGCTGCCCAACAGCCTTGGGTCGGTGTAGGTGTACATCCGGGCGGAGTTGCCGTGGCAAAGCAGGAATCGGAACTGAACTTGGTCAGCAAAACCAACCTGACTTCGGTTCGCTTCGACATGCCGTGGAAGTATATCGAGACGCGTCAGGGCGAGTATTCAATCCCGGCCGATCTTGAGCGGTACGTCGATATGGCGATAAAGCGCGGGATTCAGCCAGTGTTGATCCTCGACTACGGCAATTCTCTCTATGACGGTGGTGACAAACCTCGCTCTGCGGCCGCAATCAACGCTTATGCGAGATATGCCACGTTTGTCGTTGCTCACTTTCGCGGTCGTGTCAATCAATTCGAAGTCTGGAACGAATGGGACAACTACACGGGAGGGTTTCGACCGGGTAGTCCGGAGGACTATGCGACGCTGTTTCGAGCCGTCTATCCGGTGCTTAAGGCGACCAACCCCGATGCCACGATCGTGGTTGGAGCTGGCGTGCGCAAGGGCTGGGAGGAGCGTCTTGCTGAACTCGGCATAGTTCAGATGGGCGACGGGTTGGCCGTTCATCCTTACAACTACCAGGTTACGGACGATCTCGCGCCAGAGCACTGCATCCGGGCGCTTATCGAACTTGAGGAGCGTTTGCGCCACTTGACCCGTAAGGCAAAGGTCGATCTGTATGTGACTGAAATTGGCTGGCCTACAAACATCGGCAAATTCGGTGTAAGCGAGGAAACGCAGAGATCTTTCGCGACGCGCCTCGTTTTGCTCGCCCGTTCGCTTCCGTACATCAAGGGAATCTGGTGGTACGACCTCGTTGACGATGGCAACGACCCGACCAACAAGGAGCATCACTTTGGGTTGTTTCGCATCGACCTGACGTCGAAGTCGGTTGCCTCGGGTATGTCGTCGGCCGCTACCTTTGTTGCGACGCATGCGTTGACGTTGGCAAACACGAATGGGTTCGACGAAGGCGTGGTCGCGATAGAAGCTCGGCCCCTCATGGGTGGCCCGAGAACAGCGGTTGTGTGGGATGTCCGACAAACTGGAAGGATGCGCGTCGATTGCGGGAAAGGTGACGATGTCATGACGATCGACCAAACGTTCGGAGCCGCTTCAGTTTCCCCAATACCTGCCATTGTGACAGCCCACCGCGGTCAATGTTCTAGCCGTCTCGTCGATCCAACGTGAGCGCGAATAAGATGGATGTTTGTTTTGGCAAGGCTGGCGACACCATGCGACTGGCAGGGTTGGAGTGCGCATGGGGATCGTAATCATTCTTGCACTCGTTATTGGATTGCCGTTGATACCGAGATGTCTGCGCGTGTGTCTTCTGTTGCCGCTTGCGGTATTTCAGGTCTACCCACCGTGGCTCGTAGTCGGTCAACTCCCGGTGCCGTTGGCACTGGTCGTTGCCTATGCATTTTGGCCGGAGCTTCTCAAGGAAGCGAAATTCCTGTTCTCCGTAAAACCGATTCGAATCATTCTCGGAATTTCGATCATTACAGTCGTGAGTTTTCTCTGGTCCGTTAACGTCCGACTCGGACTTGTTTCGTTAAATGCCTTTCTCTCATTCATAGCCGTATTCGCAGGCATCGCGAGCCAGGCGCGTTCAGACTCTCGTTGGATCACACGTGCGCTAACGATTTTCTATCTCGCGATGATGGTATTTGCTGCAAGTGTCGTGATGTTTCGTTTCGCGCCGGTTGAGAAGTTGCTATTCCTGAAGACGAACCTTGCAACGTGGTTTATAAGCTCAAATACGTTGACGGAGTTATTTTCAGATGGTCGAAATAATGTTTTCGATCCTGAAAAATCTGGTGGATTCGCATTCGTCAACGGCAACGCTGCGTCTACTTTCCTTGGGTTCGTCGCTATGACGGCGCTGGGGTCTGCATTCGCCTATAGATCTCGATCCCATTTCATTATGGGAATTATATTGACTGCTGCGGTTCCATTCGCGGGATCGAAGGCGGGAATGATGCTTATTTTACCAATGTTGGCGGTCCTGTTCTTGTTTCGTGTTTCAGAAAAGGATCGGGGAATTGTGTCGATCTTGTTAGTTCAGGTCACTGCTATTGCAATAATTTCTTACAAAATTATGAATATCGGCCACAGCGGGATGAGCTCTGTTGTAAGTAGCAGAGTGGCAGATACGGCAGATACACGGTTTCAAATGTGGGGATTTGCTTTGAAGATGTTTCTTGAAAATCCAATTCTTGGTCAGGGATTTGGGGGGTGGCAAATTGAATTTCCGGCCTATGCAAGATTTTCTGGCGTTCCGACAGACTTGCCACCCCACAATACTTTTATTTATCTCTGGTCTCAAAGTGGAATTGTTGCGCTAACGCTCGGTGTCGCGCTCGTCGTTTGGATATTGAAGAAGGCCCTGGAAGGCGCTGGTGCAGCGGATGTGGAGTCAAAAGGTTTAGGAGTGATGCTGTTGCTCAGTTACACCTGGTTATTGATACAGGGATTTGGGGAGAATCAGGGCCTCATCGGAGATGTACACATTCAACCCATACTTGCGACCGTGTTGGCTCTGTTCACCGTTCGGGCGTCCTTAAACGGAAAGACGACGAGAGGGAAAAGTGCATAACGTCGCAATCTATCGTCATCAACTCTTTAAGCGCTCTGAGCCGTTCATCGAACAGCAGGCGATGCACATAAGAGGGTTTCGGCCAATCATGGTTGGACGAGACCGTTGGGGCGATGCACCTGTTGGTATGAAGAGCATCGCAATGTGTGATATCGCGGGCAATCACATGAAGCGTGCGCACATTCTGCACGCAATTACGCGTTGTCCGGGGGGCATCGCTGAAATGTTGCGTCCTTTCGATGTCAGGCTAATTCATGCCCATTTTGGTGTAGACGCTGTCTACGCGGAGCGTGTCGCTGCGCTTCTGGATATTCCTTTGGTTTCAACCTTCCATGGATTCGATGTCACAACTCGAATGATCAACATGATTCGGTCCGGGAAACCTTCGTGGATCAACTATCTTCTCCATCGAAGAGCGTTGGCGCGTAGCGGACAACTTTTCCTTTGTGTTTCGGAGTATATCCGGCAACGGGCATTAAGTCATGGCTATCCAGAAAAGAGAATGCGTGTGCATTACATGGGAATCGACACAAAAAGGATTTTTGTGCCCGAATCACGATCAGATATTCCCATTGTGTTGCACGTTGGAAGATTGGTGGAAAAGAAGGGATGCGCAGATTTAATCCAAGCGTTTGCGAATTTGCCCGCGCGGCATAGGGATGCCAGGCTCGTCATTGTCGGCGACGGTCCACTACGCGGTGTTTTGGAGAGTAGTTCGCAGGCGCTTGGCTTGAGCAAACGAGTGGTGTTCATGGGGCCGCAACCTCAGCACCGCGTACATGAACTCATGCGGGAGGCGATGCTTCTTTGTCAGCCGAGTGTGACTGCACGATCAGGGGACGCAGAGGGCTTTGGCATGGTCCTACTGGAAGCCGCTGCATCCGGAATTCCAGCCATTGGAACGCGAAGTGGCGGAATTGTGGAGGCCGTTGTTGACGGGCAGACCGGACTCTTGGTGAGGGAGCATGATATAGCTGGATTGACAAGGTCTATGACAGATCTTATGGATTCCTCAAGTACAAGGAAGGAGATGGGACGAGCGGCGAGACGACGTGTGGAAGAGCATTTCGATGTGGCGAAGCAATCCGCCCTGCTCGCCGAATACTACAAAGAGCTCGTCTGAACCGCGAAATGCACATTGCGATCTTTACCCGCGTTTTACCGCATCACAGTATTGGTGGAATGCAAACCGTCGCTTGGGATCTGGCGAGAGCGTTTTCGCGTGGCAACAGGGTGACCTTGGTGACTACCGAGATCCCTGGGCGGCCGTGTGAGTTCGAGGATGAGCGCGTACACATCGTTACGATTCCGGGAGCTGCATGGAAACGTTATGACGCGACGTGGTGGCGCGGCGCTCGAGGCGTTTTCGAGCGTATAGCGCCCTCGTGCAACGCCGTGCTCGGAGTGAGCGCCGCAGCGAATTCGCTGTTGTCGTTGCGTGGCCGCTATCCGGAGCTTGCATTTGTCATGCAGGCGCATGGTACCTCTCTGGGTGAAGTGCTTTCGAAGTGGCGTACGCGTTCACCGAAAAGCATCTTGAGCTCCGCGCGCAATATCTCGTGGATCGTGAAGGATCTGCGTGCGTATCGGCAATACGACGCGATCGTTGCCGTTGGGGAACGTGTCTCCAATGACATGCGTTCCGCGCTGATTCGTCGGTCGTTGCCGTCGGAGCGTGTGCACCTCATTCCCAATGGAATCGATACGGCGTTGTTCAAACGGGACTTGTCTGTCCGGAGCGCGATGCGCAAGACACTCGGTTGGAGCGATGCCGCGCCTGTGATCGTATCGGCCAGTCGTTTGCATAAGCAGAAGGGGATCGATCTAGGGTTGAACGCGTTCGCGGCATTGTCAAAGACGATGGACAACGCGCGTTATTTGATCGTGGGAGACGGTCCTGAGCGCAGCGAACTGGAGGCACACGCGAGCGCACTTGGGCTTAAAGAGAAAGTTCGCTTTGTCGGCAGCGTACAGCGTGATGTATTGCCGCGCTATCTGCAGACAGGGGACGTCCTGCTTTTTACGACGAGGCACGTCGAGGGATTGCCGCTTAACGTCCTTGAAGCATTGGCTGTGGGACTGTCATGCGTCGTCTCCCGGCATTTGTTCAGGGACGCGGATTTCGGTCGATGGCTGACACGCGTGCAAGCGCAAGACGAATCGGCGGTGGCCGATGGCTTGCGGTCGGCTCTCGAGGTGGGCACCGCTGCCTCTGGTGTGCTACCGCAGCACTACTCGCTCGATACGTGTGTCGATTCCTACCTCGCGCTTTTTGAACGGCTGAATGCACAACGCGCAATGCCGATATGGATGGGCGGCAGCCGTGTTTAAGTCGTTTCTCCATCTTTTCTTCGGCTCACTTGCGGGCAAGCTTGCCGGCGTGCTACGCGAGGTCTTGCTCGCCGGGCTCTTTGGCACGTCTGGCATGGTCGCCGCGCTGCGTGCCGCCCAGTCGGCGACGCTGGTGCCCGTCAATTTCTTTACTGCCGACACGCTATCGGCCGGATTCTTGCCGCTCTACGCGCGCTATCGCGACAGCGATGGCCGTCGTGCCGGATCGCTTTTTTGGTGGACGGCGGGCCTGCTCCTGGTGGCATCGGTTCTGACTGTCACGCTTTTGCTAGCTGCCGCGCCGTATTGGATACGTGCATTGGTGCCGGGTTTCAGCGCAAGCGAGCGTGCATTGACCGTCGAGTTCGTGCGGATCATGGGTCTCGGCGTGCCGTTTTACATTGCAGGAGGACTGTTCTCGTATCTCGAGATGGGGCACGGCGTGTACACGCTAGCATCGGCGCGGGCGACGCTGCAGAGCGCGGGCCTGATTGTGGGAACGCTCG
Source organism: Paraburkholderia sp. J11-2 (assembly GCF_905220185.1). NCBI lineage: Bacteria > Pseudomonadati > Pseudomonadota > Betaproteobacteria > Burkholderiales > Burkholderiaceae > Paraburkholderia > Paraburkholderia sp. J11-2. Next base: position 54,367 of record NZ_CAJMYY010000015.1, read on the forward strand.
TCGCCTATGTAATGCGTGTGCCGAGCCTGCTCGCATGGGGTTTCACCGTAGCCTACCTCGTGTACTCAGTTTGGGGGTTCGCGCGTATCGTTCGGCGCGGATGGGTGCCATTGCCATCCTTGTTGCGTAGTGAGGATATCCGTAGCGTTGCAGGCGAGTTCTGGCATGTGGTAAAGCCTCTCATGCTGATTCCCGTTCTTCTGCAGGGCAACACGGTCGCAGAACGGGCAGTCGCATCGTTACTCGGTGTCAGCACGTTTGCTGCTCTCGACTACGCGAAGTTCATTAGCGATACGGGGATCCTCCTCTTTGCTGTGCCACTCGGACTTGCAGGCCTGTCTGCTATCAGCAAGATGAGTGACGAAGAGGCGCGAGTATCGCTTGAAAGGCTCCTTCCACCGCTATTGCTCGCGTCCGTTCCTGTCTCTATGGCCCTGGCCGTCAATTGCCGTTGGGTCATCGCCATCGTGTATCAGCGCGGTCACTTCGATGCCGAGTCGACTCACCTCACGCAATTGATTCTATGGGGCTACGCGCTTGGGTTTTGGGCGCAAGTGGCCAGCTACGTGCTGATGAAGTCGCTCAGCGCTCGCCTGCTCAATACTGCGGTGTTTCGCATCATGGCGGCGGGATTGGTCGTGAACATGGTGATCAACTTCAGCTTCTATCGTGTTGTGGGGCCGGCGGTGCTTGGAATAGGTAGTTGTGCGAATGGTGTGGTGCTTTTCGCGCTCAGTACCCGAGCACTCGGATTGACAGGGACTGTCTTGAAGCGACTCGCCTGGTTGGCGTTGGGTTCGCTCGGGTATGCGTCGATCGAGATGATGCCGATCGCGCAAGGGTGGCTCGGCATGCTGGTGGCCGCGATCTGGTTCATGGCTTGGTGGGGGGCATTTATCGCGGTTGTGCCGACGTTGCGCACCGACGCCCGTTTCATGATAGAAAAATGGAGTACAGCTAGATGAGTGGTGAAGATATCGTCTTGATGTCCACAGCCGATTGGGATAATCCGTTCTGGACGAACAAGCAGCACGTTGCTGTTGAATTGGCCCGGCACGGGCACCGTGTGTTGTATATCGACTCGCTCGGACTGCGCAGGCCCAGCCTTTCAACGAGCGACGCGAATCGAATCTGGCGGCGTCTTGTCAGTGGCGTCAGGGCGCCGAGGCGCGTGATGGATAACGTCTGGGTTTGGTCTCCGATTCTGTTGCCGTTTCACGGGGTTGCATGGGTGCGCAAGCTAAACCGGTTGCTATTGGCCGGTGGCTTGAAGTTTTGGATGTCGATGTTGCGCATGCGCAAAAGCATTTTCTGGACCTACAGTCCGTTGACCACGGAAATAATGGGCGGGACGCGATGGCCATGTGTGGTCTATCACTGCGTCGATGAGATCAAGGCCATGCCTGGCATGCCGGCCGAGACTCTCGCACGCGCGGAGACAGAATTAGTCAAGCAGGCGAGTATTGTCTTCGTGACTTCGGTCACACTCGCGTCGTCGCGTCGTGCACTGAATCCGCACACGTATTACTTACCGAATGTCGCGGACTTCGATCACTTCTCCCTGGCACTGAAGAAATCGACCGCAATCCCAAAGGACCTCGAGTCTATCCCCGGGCCCCGCATAGGCTTTATTGGTGCGATTAGCGGCTACAAGGTCGATTTTGCCTTGCTCAAGGCAGTGGCGGAGGCGCACCCGGATTGGTCACTCGTTCTAATTGGCCAGGTCGGAGAGGGCGACCCTTGGACGGACGCGTCCGCGTTGAAGGGACTTGCGAACGTGCATCTTCTTGGACCGAGACCCTATGCAGAGTTGCCCGCCTATCTGAAAGGCGTTGATGTCGCGATTCTTCCTAATCAGCTTAACGAATATACGGCTGCCATGTTCCCGATGAAGTTCTTCGAGTATCTGGCGGCCGGGAAACCCGTTGTTAGCGTCGATCTACCGTCGCTTGCAAGCTATGCGCAATCAGTCTGTATCGCGAAAACGGTCGATGAGTTTATTGCGGGCATCGAGAGCGCACTTGCCGGTCGATGTGTTTCCCAGCAGGAACGTATCGAACTCGCGCGTCAGAACACGTACGCAGCGCGTACTGAGCGGATGCTTTCGCTCGTTTCGGAAGTACAGGCATGAGTCAACGAGTAGCGGTAGTTCATGATTGGCTGGTCACGTACGCCGGGGCAGAACGGGTACTCGAACAGATTCTTGCTCTGTATCCGGCAGCCGACCTTTTCTCCGTATGCGACTTTCTGCGCGACGATGAACGAGGCTTCCTTGGCGGACGCAAGGCACGCACGAGTTTCATTCAGCGGCTACCCTTCGCGCGCAAGCGCTATCGCGCCTATTTGCCACTGATGCCGTTGGCGATCGAGCAACTCGATCTAGCGGGCTATGACCTCGTGATTTCAAGTTCGCACGCCGTGGCGAAGGGCGTGCTAACGGGACCTAACCAACGGCATGTGAGTTATGTGCATTCGCCTATTCGCTACGCATGGGACCTCCAGCATCAGTACCTGCGCGAGGCCGCGTTGCTGCGGGGCGTGAAGTCTGCTGCTGCACGAGCCATGCTGCACTACATGCGTTTGTGGGATTTGCGCAGCGTACATGGCGTCGATCAGCTCATAGCGAACTCGGAATTCATCGCGCGCCGTATTCGGAAGGTTTATGGCAGGGAGGCAACCGTCGTGTATCCACCCGTTGACACCGAGCGATTTGCGCTTAATCAGACGAAGCAGGACTATTATGTGACTGCCTCCCGGCTGGTGCCATACAAGCGTGTGCCATTGATCGCCGAAGCGTTTCGGCGCTTGGGGCGCCGTTTGTTGGTGATCGGCGATGGGCCTGAGCGTGCAGCGCTGGAGCGGGCAGCGAACGGCGCGCGCAATATTGAACTGCTAGGAAGGCAGTCGGACGCCGAGGTAGTGAAACTGATGCAGGAGGCGCGTGCGTTTGTCTTCGCAGCGGAAGAGGATTTCGGAATAGTCATGGTCGAGGCGCAAGCGTGCGGCACCCCGGTCATTGCATATGGTGTCGGAGGCGCGGCGGAAATCGTTCGTGACGGGAAAACCGGAACGCTTTTCTCCAAGCAGACACCAGAGTCGATTATCGAGGCGGTTGCGCGCTTTGAGGCGGGTCCGGAAATGAGTCCGTACGCCTGTGCCGAAAATGCCAAGCGATTCTCGAATGAGATGTTCCGTTCGCGGATGAAGGCTGTGCTTGACGTACGCGAGCGATCTATCACGGTCGAGGCGGCATTCTGATAGTGCCGCCGATGTTCCCCCGGGTGCTCGTAGACGCGCCCGGCGGCACAATCACGCGCAAAGGATCACCAAGGCGACGGATAGACCTGGGCCGCTGGATCCGCCGTCGCAGCAATCCCAGATTGGCCGAAATCAGGCTGGGACGGCGCGTTACCCATTTCGCCATGAGGGCGCTTGCCGGGACTGAGCGTGCGTTTTGCGCGGGCTGAGAAAATTCGCGCTGCACCTGCGCCATTGGCAGTGGGAAACCGCGACGCTTCGCTCGGAGCCGTTTGCGCATCCATCGCACTGAAGGCAGCAATTTGGGGACGAGTACCCTCAAGTGCTTCGGTCATGGGTGCCCCATACAATACCTCCGGGTTGTCGGTGCTCAAGATGGCGTAACCTCGAGGTGCACCCAGCAACGCGTCGAAGGGTTGTGATGATTTGTCGCCGCCCCGATCCCCGCCATTCGTTCGATTGGAAGATGGGTCGCCTTGTGCCGAAGTGGGTGGCAGAGCGACTTGGGATTGCCTGCTTGCTTGCGCCCAGCTCGCGCCGTGCGACGCAAGCATGAGAAAAAGGCCGGACGCAAGGGCAGAGGCGTGTTTCGCCGTGCACCGCGATAGTCGAAGATGAGACGAGAGACTATTACGCATTGTTCACGCCGACACTTTCGCCAGATCCCGGCCAATTGTGAAGTACGTCCAGCCGTTGTTACGCATCGCCACCGGGTCGTACAGGTTCCTTCCATCAAAGATCACCGGATGCTTGAGCGACGATTTGATTTGCTCGAAATCCGGGCTGCGAAACGCCTTCCATTCGGTCACGATGATAAGTGCGTCTGCGCCTTGCAGCGCTGCGTCGCGTTCCTTCACGAATCGAACGCGTTCGAATCCGTCCGGACCGAGGTCTTCCGCGAGGCGTTTGCGTGCCTCGTCGAGTGCAACGGGGTCGTACGCGTTGATTGAGGCGCCGGATCGGATAAGTTCCGCTATCAGGACCCGGCTTGTCGCTGCGCGCATGTCGTCGGTATCGGGTTTGAATGCCAAGCCCCATACAGCAAAGCGCTTACCGGAAAGCTGCCCATCATAGTAGCGTTCGATCTTGTCGAACAGGACGGCTTTCTGACGGTTGTTGACCTGCTCGACCGCCGTGAGCACTTGCAGGTTCATGTGATATTCGCTTGCCGTACGGACCAGCGCCTGTACATCTTTCGGAAAACACGAGCCACCATATCCGCAACCGGCATAGAGGAAGCTGTATCCGATGCGCGGATCGGAACCTATTCCGCGCCGGACCTGCTCGATATCCACGCCCACGCGGTCCGCGAGATTCGCAAGTTCGTTCATGAACGAAATGCGCGTGGCCAGCATGGCATTGGCTGCGTATTTCGTGAACTCGGCGGCGCGCACGTCCATGTACAGCGTGCGCTGATGATTTCGGTTGAAGGGCGCGTAAAGCTGCTCCATGAGACTCTTTGCGCGCAGGCCTTGAACGTCGGGATCGTGACCGATAACGATCCGATCGGGGCGCATGAAGTCCTCAACTGCGGCGCCTTCCTTGAGGAACTCGGGATTGGAGACGACTGCGAACTGGATGTCGGCACCGCGGCGGGCAAGCTCTTCAGCGATCGTTTCGCGAACCCTGTCGGCGGTACCCACCGGGACAGTAGATTTGTCGACGACGACCGTGAAACGGCTCATGTGCCGGCCGATGTTGCGCGCGGCAGCGAGGACGTATTGGAGATCCGCGGATCCGTCTTCGTCGGGTGGGGTGCCAACGGCGATAAATTGTATGTCACCATGGGCGACAGCTTGTTCAATTTCAGTTGAAAACTGAAGGCGACCCGCTTCCCGATTTCTCGCGATGATTTCGCGAAGGCCGGGCTCGTAAATGGGGACCCCACCGTTGTTCAACAGGTCTATCTTGAATTTATCGACGTCGAGGCATAGCACGTGGTTGCCCAGTTCGGCGAGACACGCACCTGTGACTAGACCAACGTAACCGGTGCCAACGATAGTGATTTTCATAATTCCAAATGTGTTGAGTCAACTCCATCTGAAACTTGACGCTGTCGTGATGAGTGCGCCGAGAGTTCAGAAAGAATTTTGCAGCGTACCGTCTTCGAATTCGTTCGGGGTATCAGAGTTGTCCGAATTTTTGATCACTATTTGTGAGTGAACATATAAAAAATGTCATTAATTGAATTGATTGGATACATCGCAAGAAATGCTGAGAATTATTAATATTTTAATTTTATGCCGTCGTAAATTCAGCGCTCGTCCTCGAGTTTGCAACCTGAGGTAAATGTTTTGATTGATGGGCTGCGTACGGCCCAACCATCGTCGACAAGTTCTCGTTGCGGCAACAGCGGCGGCATGAAAGGGGGACGTCAACGATATGTTTCTTGATGGATCCCATGACACGATTGTCATTGAGAACTACCGGGAACTAATTCACTCGATTACAGCATATGCTTCTCTCGCCGTGATGGGTGCATTCCCCGTTGACGAGAAGGTTACAAAGGCCCGCCCCGGTTGGAATTCACGTATTAATACTATTGGCGATCGAATTTTCGAATTCTGTCGCGCTGCTCCGAAGTGCACAGTAGTGGACCTTCGTTTGCCGACGGGAATCTGCGCACTGAATATCACAGGCTTGGCGATGGGATTCACCCGAATGCGCAAGCCTTCGATGAAGTAATCATCCCTGCTCTGAAACGCGCCTTTGCGTCGAGTCAATAGGTGCCGCCGGCACATCGGCGCTTAGATTCAAGGTCGCTATCCAACCTGAACAACGGCGGAGGTCCTATGTATCGGCCAGGGTGTTTTAAGGCCAACGTGTTATTGCGACAATAACCAAACCAGCCCCTGGTCGCGTGAATATTGGAACGTCCAACTTAGCTTAACCCCGCAGATGGCGTTTGAGCGGAGGGATTGAATCCTACGTTCGCTGCGAGGACACCCAAAGTTGAAACAGAGATAAGTGCGCCGAATGGTCTGGTCGGCGGCGATTTATCGGGCTGCGTGGGCGACAAGCGAGGCCTACCGGTCGAGGCCAACAACGTTCATTCCCCGTCACACCTCCGGCATCATCTCCGGAGGATGCTGCTTCAACTGCTTCCTGGCCTCCCGAAACTCCGGAAAAATCGACTCCACCGTCTGCCAGAACCTGGGACTATGATTCATCTCGCGCAAATGCGCGAGCTCATGTGCGACCACATAGTCCACCACCGAAAGCGGAAAATGAATCAACCGCCAGTTCAAGCGAATCCTGCCTTCGCTTGAACAGCTTCCCCACCGCGTAGCCGCGGAAGAAAGCGCATAAGACCGAAACGTAACCCCAAGCCTCTCCGCATAAACCTCAAGTCGCTCACCAAAAACCCGTGTCGCTTCACCCTGAAGCCACCCAGTCACGCGATCCTTGATCTGCTGCGCTTCAGCATGCGGCGGCAACGGCAACGCAAGAACACGGCTCGCTTCATCAAACGCGAGCACAGAAGCCCCAAGCCTCACCGTAATCGGCTTGCCAAGAAACGGCAGTTCAGCCCCATCGCGCCATTCCACACGCGGCAGCGCGCGCTGCTCGGTGCGCGTTTGCCACTCCGCGAGCTTCGCAAAAATCCACCGCTGCTTCTCAGCGATAGCGGTCTCAATATCGGCAATCGTGACCCATCTGGGCGCAGTGATGCTAAGCCCCGTCCCATCGATCACGAACCCAATCGATTTACGCGAAGAGCGCTTGAGCCGGTAATGCAGCGTGCGCGCGCCAAGGGCGACAGTACGCAGGCGCGTGCCATCGGGCGCGAGCGGCGCCTTGCCGGGCTTTTCAGGCGATAGCAAAGGAGCGGGCTGCGGTGTGTGTAAGGGAGAGGACGCATCAGGCGCCACAACAGGCGCCGGTTCAGCAAAGAGCGGCAAGTCGAGCTGCCGGTTGTCGAGTGCCGCGTTTGGGCGCGGCGTGGGGGACTTCTGCATCGTCAGGCCTGGTGCGGATGGGCGTGCGCGGCGTGGGCGTTTGCCGCTTTTCGCGGGGCGCTTGCGTAGGGCTTCCGGCGCAGTGTTGTGCGGCGCGCTCAGCCGTGCGGCGAGCAGCGCCAACACTCGCGCGCCAACCCTCCGTGCAACGCGAGCCAGCGCTTCAAGCGCTGACGCCTCAAATCCCCGCTGCTTTCGCCGCTGCGCCATCCGTTTCGCGATACGCCTCAGGATCGATGCGTCGCATTTCCGCTTCGATCCACTGTTCCACGCGCGTGTTCACTTCGTCGGGCGTGAGTCCGGTCGTCTCGATCGGCTTGCCGATCGACACCGTGACTATACCCGGATATTTAATGAACGAGTTTCGCGGCCAGACGTGGCCCGCGTTGTGCGCGATCGGCACCACGGGCGCGCCCGTTTCAATGGCAAAGCGAGGGCCGCCGGTCTTGTACTTGCCCTGCTTGCCCACCGGTATGCGCGTGCCTTCAGGGAACATGATCACCCAGGCGCCTTCGGCCATGCGCTGCTTGCCCTGGCGTATCACCGAGGTGAAGGCGTTCTTGCCTTCCTTGCGGTTGATGTGAACCATCTTCAGCATGCCGAGCGCCCAGCCGAAGAACGGCACGAACAGCAGCTCGCGCTTGAACACATAGCACAGCGGTCGCGGCATGAGCGCAGGGAACGCCAGCGTTTCCCATGCGGACTGGTGCTTCGAGAGCAGCACGGCCGGCCCGTTGGGCAGGTTCTCCATGCCTTCGATACGGTAGCGAATGCCATTGAGGTGGCGCGCGACGAACAGCGTGGAGCGGCACCAGCCCACGGCCATCCAGTAGCGTCGCGTTGCGTTCAGGAACGGGAACGCGATAAAGCACGCCGTTGCGTACGGCATCGTGTAGACGATGAAGTAGATGAACAGCAGCAGGGAGCGGAGAAAGCGCATCGGTCGAGCCGGGTTAATGTACGCGGGAACTGTCTGCGCCTTCACGCAGTGGCGTTCGCGAGAAAATCGAGCGCGAAAGCGCGCAGGTCGTCGTGGATCATCGTGCCTTCAGGCAAGCCGCCGGCGGCGAGCGTTTTCTCGCCTTTGCCCGAGCGCACGAGGTGGGTCCGAAAGCCGAGCGCCGCGCCCGCTTGCAGGTCGCGCAGCGAGTCGCCCACCACCGGAGTATCGGCGGGCTCGATCTCGAAGCGCTCTGCGATCATCTTGAGCATGCCCGGCAGCGGCTTGCGGCACTCGCAATGGTCCTGGGCCGTGTGCGGGCAGAAGAACACGGCGTCGATGCGCCCGCCCACGGCCGCGGCCTGGCGGTGCATCTTCGCGTGCATGGCGTTGAGCGCGGCCATGTCGAACAGTCCGCGCCCAATGCCCGACTGGTTCGACGCCACCGCGACGCGATAGCCCGCCTGGTTCAGGCGCGCGATCGCTTCGAGGCTGCCGGGAATCGCGATCCATTCGTCCGGCGACTTGATGAACGCGTCGGAGTCGACGTTGATCACGCCGTCGCGGTCGAGGATCACGAGTTTTCTGGTGGTGCTGTTCGGCATGGCGTCTTGCTCAGTTCCGCTTTTTTCCGCTTATGCAGCGAGTCGCGAGATGTCCGCGACGCTGTTCATCTGGCGATGCAGCGCCTTGAGCAGCGCGAGGCGGTTCGCACGCAGCGCCGGGTCTTCGGCGTTGACCATCACGTCGTTGAAGAACGTGTCCACGGTTTCGCGCAGCGCCGCGAGCGCGGTGAGTGCGCCCGTGTATTCGCGTGCGGCGAGTTGCGTTTCCACGCGCGGCGCGACCTGTTCGAGCTGCGCGTAGAGCGCCTTTTCGGCGGCTTCGACGAAAAGGGCGACTTGCACGCCGGCGTCTTCCGCACCCTCGGACTTCTTGAGGATGTTGGAGATGCGCTTGTTGGCCGCCGCGAGCGAGGCCGCTTCCGCGAGCGCTGCGAATTCGCGCACCGCGTCCAGACGCGAGACGATGTCGTCAAAGCGCGTGGGGTTCAGTGCGAGCACGGCGTCCACTTCGGTCGCCGCAAAGCCGCGTTCGCGCAGCATGCCGCGCAGGCGGTCCATGCAGAACTCGTAGATGGCCTGGGTCGATTCCGTCACCGCCTCGATGCCGGCGAATTGCGCGTACGTGGCGCGCAACAGCTCAACCAGGTCGAGCGGCAGTTGCTTCTCGACGAGAATGCGCAGCACGCCCAGCGCGTGGCGGCGCAGCGCGAACGGGTCTTTCTCTCCCGTGGGCGCGAGGCCAATGCCCCAGATGCCGACGAGCGTTTCCAGCTTGTCCGCGAGCGCGACGATCGTGCCCGTGGTGGTAGCGGGCAGGGCGTCGCCCGAGAAGCGCGGCTGGTAGTGCTCGGAGCACGCAATCGCCACTTCTTCGGGTTCGCCGTCGTGGCGCGCGTAGTAGGTGCCCATCGTGCCTTGCAGCTCGGGGAACTCGCCCACCATGTCGGTCAGCAGGTCGGCTTTCGCGAGTCGCGCGCCGCGTTCCGCGAGCGCGATATTGGCGCTGCACATCAAGGCGATCTGGCCGGCGATCGCTTCGAGGCGCTCCACGCGCTGCAGCGTCGAGCCGAGCTTGTTGTGATACACCACGTTCGCGAGCAGCGGCACACGGTCGGCCAGCGGCTTCTTCTTGTCCTGCTCGAAGAAGAACTTCGCGTCGGCCAGACGCGGGCGCACTACGCGTTCGTTGCCTTCGACGATCTCGTCGGGCGTTTGTGTTGCGATATTCGAGACGATCAGGAAGCGCGAGCGCAGGCGGCCCTGGTCGTCGGTGAGCGCGAAGTACTTCTGGTTCGTCTGCATCGTGAGGATCAGGCATTCCTGCGGCACTTGCAGGAACTCGTCCTCGAACTTGCATGCGTACACAACCGGCCATTCGACGAGCGAATTCACTTCGTCGAGCAGCGACTCGGGCATCACGACCTTGTCGCTGCCGGCCTGTTCGATGAGTTGCGCGCGAATCGACTCGCGGCGGTCGGCGTAGCTCGCGATCACGAAGCCCTTGTGCTGGAGCGTGTGCGCGTACTCGTCGGCGTGCTGAATGGCGATCAGGCCTTCGGAGAGGAAGCGGTGGCCGCGCGTGGTGTCGTCGGCGTCGACGCCGAATGCCGTGACCGGCACGATCTGGTCGCCGTGCAGCACCGTGAGGCGGTGCACGGGGCGCACGAACTGCACGTTGCTGCCGTCCGGGCGCTGGTAGGTCATGACCTTCGGGATCGGCAGCTTGCCGAGCGCTTCGTCGAGCACGGCTTGCAGGCCGTCGGCGAGCGTGGCGCCAGGCGCGGAGTAGCGCAGGAAGAACGCTTCGTTCTTGCCGTCGCTTGCGCGTTCAAGGTCGCTAACCGGGAAATCGGGGAAGCCGAGCGCCGCGAGCTTCTTCGCGAGCGGCGCGGTGGGCTGGCCGCTCGCGTCGAGCGCGACCGAAACGGGCAGCACTTTTTCGCGCACCTGCTTTTCGGGCGCGACGCTGCGCACGTTCTTGATCGTGACCGCGAGGCGGCGCGGCGTGGCGTAACGTTCGAACGAGAGATCGCCTTCGATCAGGTCGCGCGCAGCGAGGCGCTGCGCGATGCCTTCGGCGAACGCGTCGCCCAGGCGCGCGAGGGCCTTGGGCGGCAGCTCCTCGGTCAGCAGTTCGACGAGGAGAGTGGCGTGATGAGCTTGCGTCATTGTTCTGGAGATCCGGTCATGCCTCGTCGAACTTGCGTTCGACCTTCAGCGGCGGCGCCCAGGCGGGCATCGCGGCGTCCTGTTCGTCGGTGGTGAGGCCAGGCACGCCGTGCACGGGGTTGCCGAGCATCGGGAAGCCGAGCTTCTCGCGCGACTCGTAGTACGACTGCGCCACGCTGCGCGACAGCGCGCGAATGCGGCCGATGTACGCTGCACGCTCCGTCACGGAGATCGCGCCGCGCGCGTCGAGCAGGTTGAACGTGTGGCCGGCCTTGAGCACGAGTTCGTAGGCGGGCAGCGCGAGCTGCAGATCGATCATGCGCTTCGCTTCGCTTTCGTACGCGTTGAAGAACGTGAACAGCAGGTCGACGTTCGCGTGTTCGAAGTTGTAGGTCGATTGCTCGACTTCGTTCTGGTGATAGACGTCGCCATACGTGAGGCGGCGCAGTTCCGGGCCGTTCGGGCCTTGCTCTTCCCACTCGGTCCAGACGAGGTCGTAGACGTTCTCGACCTTCTGCAGATACATGGCGAGACGCTCGAGACCGTAGGTGATTTCGCCGAGCACCGGCTTGCAGTCGATGCCGCCCACCTGCTGGAAGTAGGTGAACTGCGTGACTTCCATGCCGTTGAGCCACACTTCCCAGCCAAGGCCCCAGGCGCCGAGCGTGGGGTTCTCCCAGTCGTCTTCGACGAAGCGCACGTCGTTCTGCTTCAGGTCGAAGCCGAGCGCCTCGAGCGAGCCGAGGTACAGGTCGAGAATGTTCTCCGGCGCGGGCTTGAGCACCACCTGGTACTGGTAGTAGTGCTGCAGGCGGTTCGGGTTCTCGCCGTAGCGGCCGTCCTTCGGGCGGCGCGAGGGCTGCACGTAGGCCGCGCGCCACGGCTCGGGGCCGATTGCGCGCAGGAAGGTGTGGACGTGCGAGGTGCCGGCGCCGACTTCCATGTCGATCGGCTGGAGCAGTGCGCAGCCCTGCTTGTCCCAGTAAGACTGGAGCGTCAGGATGATTTGCTGAAACGTGAGCATGTGTGCCTGCAGTGTCTTTCGGGCTTTCGGGAGCGGAATGCAGCGGGCCCGCCTTAAGCGAGCGCGCCGGCGGGGCGGCGATTCTCCGCCTTGCCCCTTCCCCTTGCGTGGCCCGGGCCGGAGGCGGCCAGGTGCTAAAACGTTGAATTTTACCGGATTGCCGGAGCCTTGAGACCTGGACGGGGTTCCGGCGGCCGGCAGCGGTGTGGTTGCGTCGTTGGCGCGATGTTGCGTGTGCCTTGCGCGCGCCTTATTTTTCGTCCGCCGGCTTGCGCGTCTTCGCGCCCTTGAAGGCCGGTCCGAACGCGAAGCCGAGCGCGAGCAGCAGCAGCGAAATGGCGATCACGGTGTTGTTGCCGCTCGTCACGTAGGGCGTGAAGCCGCTCGTGCCTTCCACCTTCACGTCGAGCGAGCCCGCCGTGAACGTTGGCAGACGCGCGATCACGCGGCCTTTCGCGTCGATGGCGGCGGTCGCGCCCGTGTTGGTCGCGCGCAGCATCGGCCGGCCGGTTTCGAGCGAGCGCATGCGTGCGATCTGCAGATGCTGGTCGAGCGCGATGGTGTCGCCGAACCACGCGAGGTTCGTCGAGTTGATGAGGATGCCCGGCGAGGTGGGGCTCTCGCGCACAATGCGCGCGATTTCCTCGCCGAAGATGTCCTCGTAGCAAATGTTCACGGCCACGAGTTCACCGTGCACGCGGAATGGCGGCTGCACGGGCGCCCCGCGCGCGAAGTCGCCGAGCGGGATGTTCATGAGATTGACGAACCAGCGAAAGCCCCAGGGCACGAACTCGCCGAAGGGCACGAGGTGATGCTTGTCGTAGCGATACAGGCCGTTCTGGCCCGGGGTGATGCCGAACAGGCTATTGGTGTAGTCGGTCACGCGTCCGTCGGGCGTGATCGTGCCGCCCACTGCGCCGAACAGGATGGCCGTGTTCGTGCCGTCGGCGAAGGCGCGGATATCGCGGCCGAACTTCTGGGGAATCTCCTGCACCAGCACCGGCACGGCGGTTTCGGGCGTGACGACGAGATCGGCGGGCTTTTCGGTGATGAGCTTCTGGAACTCGTTGAGCGCGTCGGTAAAGCCGGCCTCGGAGAACTTCATGTCCTGCTTGACGTTGCCTTGCAAGAGACGCACGTTGAGCGGTGTGCCGGACGGTTGCGTCCACGAGACGAGCGAGAGCAGCAGGCCGGCTGCGATCACGGCCGCAGCGAGCAGCGCCGGCGTCGCGACTGCGCTGCGCGAGGGCGCTGCGGGCTGGCGATTCACGTCGCGCACGCGCAAGACCGCCTGAGCGATGAGCGCCGCGACGAGCGCGAGCACCCAGCCCACGCCATACACGCCGACGATCGGCGCGAAACCGGCGAGCGGGCCGTCCACCTGCGCGTAGCCGCTCGAAAGCCAGGGAAAGCCGGTGAACACGTAGCCGCGCGCCCACTCGCCGAGCGCCCACGCGCTTGCGAACGCGAAAGCGCCGTGCCACGTCGGCGAAAACGGCAACTCGCCGCTGCGACCATTTTTCGCATGTCCGGCGCAGAACGACCAGATGAGCGCGGCGAGCGCCGGATACACACCGAGATAGAGCGAGAACAGCACGAGCGCCGCGCCCGCGAGCACGGCGGGCATGCCGCCGTAGAAGTGCATGCTCACGTAGAGCCACCACACGCCGCTCACGAAGTTGCCGAAGCCGAATGCCCAGCCGGTGAAGAGCGCGCTCTTCCAGCCGGTCGTGCGCGTGAGCCAGCAGTAGAACAGCGCGAAGATCGCAATGGCGAGCCAGCCGCCGTGCGGCGTGGGCGCGAACGACAGCGTGTTGAGTGCGCCCAGCGCGGCGGCCGCGAGATAGTGCCAGAAGGGCAGCGCGCGGCGCGCGGCGCCGTTGGTGGCGCTGGTGGTTTCCGTCGCGCGCGTCTCGGTGCGCGTGCGGGTATCGATCGGTTCGGCCATGCGGTGCTGTGGAATGCGATGAAATGCGCGATGAAAGGCGCGAGCGCGGATTGCGCGACGAGCGCAACGATAGCACTTTCGTGCGTCGTTCCCGGGAAGCTCTGCTGGGGACGGATCGGGACATCCGCGCGCTCGAAGCAAAAACGCCAGCCCAAAGGCTGGCGTCATCGGCGCATACGAGGCGCGCTCGCGCGAGCTCAGGTGCCCGGCGGCTGCAGCGCGGCTTCGCGCTGTCCTGCCATCGGGTCGCGGCGCACGAGCAGCATGTGGACCTGGCGCGCGTCGGCGCGCAGCACCTCGAAGATCAGGTCGTCGATGCGGACCTTCTCCCCGCGATGCGGCACGTGCCCAAAGTGGTTCGTGACGAACCCGCCGATCGTATCGACTTCCTCGTCCGAATAATGGGTGCCGAACGCCTCGTTGAACTGTTCGATTTCGGTGAGCGCGCGCACGCGGAAGCGCCCGTCGGGCGAGGCGATGATGTTGCCGCTTTCCTCGTCGAAGTCGTACTCGTCTTCGATGTCGCCGACGATCTGCTCCAGCACGTCCTCGATCGTGATGAGACCGGCCACGCCGCCGTATTCGTCCACGACGATGGCGATGTGGTTGCGGTTCTGGCGAAAGTCGTGCAGCAGCACATTCAGGCGCTTGGACTCGGGAATAAACACGGCCGGGCGCAGCATGCCGCGCACGTCGAACTCTTCTTCGGCGTAGTAGCGCAGCAGATCTTTCGCGAGCAGCACGCCGATCACGTTGTCGCGATTGCCGTCGTACACGGGGTAGCGCGAGTGCGCTTTCTCGAGCACGAACGGAATGAATTCGTCAGGACTGTCGGCGATGTTGATCGCGTCCATCTGGGCGCGCGGGATCATGATGTCGCGCGCGCAAAGCTCGGACACCTGGAACACGCCTTCGATCATCGAAAGCGAATCGGCGTCGATCAGGTTGCGCGCGTGCGCGTCCTGGAGGATTTCGAGAAGCTCGGCGCGCGAGTCGGGCTCGGGCGAGATGAAGTCGGTCAGCCGCTCGAGTAGGGAGCGCTTTTCCTGCGGTTTGTCGGTCTGGCGTCGACTGGGATAGGAGTCGTTCATGGTGGTGCGCCCTTTGCCGCTTGAGGGCAGGGCGCGCTGTTGCGGAGGGTTAAGGATACAACATGCCTGTGGCGCGACCGTGTAATGGCACACACGCGGCACACGTTCGGTACACACCGGCAGATCAATCCTAACGCAGATGCGGTGCGGCCGCCCGCTGAAACAAAAAGACCCGAGCCGTGACGCGAGGCTTACGCGCAGCGCGCGAGCAGCCGCTCCAGCGCGCGGTCGCGCATGCCGCTCTCGCGCAGCGCGTCCACGGTGCGGCGCACGTAATCGAGCGTCGTGCCATAGCGGCCCGACGCGCAGCCGAACACGGTGCGGACCGTCGCTTCGGAAAGCTTGCCGGTGTAGGACGCCACATCGCGCCGCATGACGAAGGCGAGCGCGTCGACGCGGCGGCCGTCGGCGAGCACGCAGGGCAGCCAGGCCGGGCGGTACGAGCCCATCGGCATTTCGCGGCGCCAGAGCGCTTCGAGGTGCGGCATCACGCCTTCGGCGGCGAGACGGAACGCGACGCCCGCGCACGAGCCGCCGCGGTCGAGTGCGAGCACGAGGCCCGGTTGCTCGGGCGTGCCGCGGTTCACGCGCGACCACAGGTAAAGCCCGCGATGGTAGCCGTGCACGCGCGAACGCACGTTCTCGACGGTGGGCAGGCCTGGGTTCCAGATCAGCGAGCCATAGCCGAAGAGCCAGATGTCGCTTGCGCCGTCCCAGCCTTTCGACTTCAGTGTGCAGTCGAGCGAGGTGCGCAGCTCGTCTTCGCTCAAAAGTCGCGACTCGCCAAGCGTCGGCGGGTAGCCGGGGCAGGGCACACTCGCATCGCCCGCCTCGGGCAGGGCTGAGGGTTCGGCGAATTCGGGCGTGCGCTTGTCGTTCATGGCGGGGACTTACTTGTACGGATCAGGAAAGCCTAGCGAACTGAGCACCTCGGTCTCGATGCCTTCCATCTCTTCGGCTTCGGCCTCGTCTTCGTGATCGTAGCCCTGCGCGTGCAGCGCGCCGTGCACGAGCAGGTGCGCGTAGTGCGCGGCGAGCGGCTTGCCCTGCTCGGCGGCTTCCTTCTCCACCACGGGGCAGCACAGGATCAGATCGCCCGTGACCGGATCGTCTTCGCTCTCCGCATACGCGAAGGTGAGCACGTTGGTCGCGTAGTCCTTGCCGCGATACGTGCGGTTGAGCGTGCGCCCTTCTTCGGCGTCGACGAAGCGCACGGCCAGCTCCGCGTCCGCGAAGAGCGCGGCCTTGAGCCACGCCGCCACGGTGGCGCGCGGCAGCGCGGCCTTGTGCTCGGGGAACGCCTTCGCGGCGGGGAACTGTACGGTCAGTTTGAGTTTCGGTGCGCGGGGCATGGGGCTAAAGCAGTGATACGACGCAGGCGGCGGCGTTAGCGCGCGTCGCCCACGCCTTCGTCCTTTTTCGAATGCGCGTCATAAGCCTCGACGATACGCGCGACGAGCGGGTGGCGCACGACGTCCGCACTCGTGAAGTGCGTGACGGCGATGCCGCGCACGTCCTTGAGCACATGCTGGGCTTCGATCAGGCCGCTCTTGTGGCCGCGCGGCAAGTCGATCTGCGTGGTGTCGCCGGTCACGACCGCCTTCGAGCCGAAGCCGATACGCGTGAGGAACATCTTCATCTGCTCGGGCGTGGTGTTCTGCGCCTCGTCGAGAATGATGAACGCGTGATTGAGCGTGCGTCCGCGCATGTAAGCGAGCGGCGCGATTTCGATCATCTGGCGCTCGAACATTTTCGCGGTCTTGTCGAAGCCGAGCAGATCGTAAAGCGCGTCGTACAACGGGCGCAGATACGGATCGACCTTCTGCGAGAGATCGCCCGGAAGGAAGCCGAGACGCTCGCCCGCTTCCACGGCCGGACGCGTGAGCACGATGCGCTTGACCTGATCGCGCTCCAGCGCGTCCACGGCGCAGGCCACGGCGAGATAGGTCTTGCCGGTGCCCGCGGGCCCGATGCCGAACGTCACGTCGTGCGAGATGATCTGCTTGAGGTACTCGCGCTGCGCGGGCGTGCGGCCACGCAGGTCGGCGCGGCGCGTGTAGAGCTTCGGGCCCAGTTCTTCGACATCGACGCCTTCGCGCGCGGGCTCGTCGAACGGATGATCCGGGTCGCCGCGAAAACGCGGGTCGATCTCGGTGGCGTCATTGTTGCCGTTGCCACCACCAGCATTGCCGCGCACGCCGCCGTTGCCATTGCCGCGCGGATCGTTGGCCGAGTTGCCGCCGAAGCTCGCCGGGTGTCGTGCTTCGACGAGCGCGAGCTGAATGTCGTCGACGGAAAGCGGATCGCGCGCCCGGTTGTAGAAGTTTTCGAGCGCCGTGAGCGCCAGCCTGGCGCCGCGCCCGCGAATGCTGATGCGATGGCCGCGCCGTGCGAGCGTCACGTCGAGCGCTTGCTCGATCTGCCGCAGGTTTTCGTCGAGCGGGCCGCAGAGGTTGGCAAGCCGCGCGTTGTCGTCGCGCGGCGCGGTGAATTCCAGATGCTGCTGATTGGGCTTCAAGGTGTCTCTGAACTCCTGAATTCCTGGCTGGGTGCGTCGAGCCGATTAATGCACGATTAATGCGCGAGCGTCGAGGCTTCTTCGTGCGCGAGCACGAGTTCGCCGCGCAGCGAGTGCGGGTACGCGTGGTTGATCTTCACGTCGATCATCTGGCCGATCAGGCGCGCGTGCGAAGCGAGCGGCGCCGGGAAGTTCACCACGCGGTTGTTTTGCGTGCGGCCCGACAGTTCGCTCGGGTCCTTGCGCGAAGGGCCTTCCACGAGAATGCGCTCGACTCGGCCAACCATCGACTGGCTGATGCGCGCGACGTTCTCTTCGATCGTGGCCTGCAGGTGCTGCAGGCGCTTGAGCTTTACCTCGCGCGGCGTGTCGTCTTCGAGATTCGCGGCGGGCGTGCCCGGGCGCGGGCTGTAGATGAACGAGAAGCTCGTGTCGTAGCTCATCTCCTCGACGAGCGCCATCATCTTCTGGAAGTCCTCTTCGGTCTCGCCGGGGAAGCCGACGATAAAGTCCGTGGAGAGCGACAGGTCCGGGCGGATCGCGCGCAGCTTGCGGATGATCGACTTGTACTCGAGTACGGTGTAGCCGCGCTTCATCGCCATGAGCACGCGGTCCGAGCCGTGCTGCACCGGCAGATGCAGGTGGCTCACGAGCTTGGGCACCTTCGCGTAGGTGTCGATCAGGCGCTGCGTGAATTCCTTCGGGTGCGAAGTCGTGTAGCGGATGCGCTCGATGCCCGGGATGTCCGCGACGTATTCGATGAGCGTGGCGAAGTCGGCCACGTCTTGCGCGCCATTGGTCAGCGCACCTCGATACGCGTTCACGTTCTGGCCGAGCAGCGTGACTTCACGCACGCCCTGGTCGGCGAGACCGGCGATTTCAGTGAGCACGTCGTCGAGCGGTCGCGAGACTTCTTCACCGCGCGTGTACGGCACGACGCAGTAGCTGCAGTATTTCGAGCAGCCTTCCATGATCGAGACGAACGCGCTCGGGCCTTCCACACGTGCGGGCGGCAGATGGTCGAACTTCTCGATTTCGGGGAAGGAGATGTCCACCTGCGCGCGGCCCGAGGCGCGGCGCGCGTCGATCATCTGCGGCAGGCGGTGCAGCGTTTGCGGGCCGAACACGAGGTCCACATACGGGGCGCGCGCGACGATCGCCGCGCCTTCCTGGCTCGCCACGCAGCCGCCCACGCCGATCAGCAGGTTCGGGTTCGCTTCCTTCAGCTCGCGCACGCGGCCGAGGTCGGAAAACACCTTCTCCTGCGCCTTTTCGCGCACCGAGCAGGTGTTGAAGAGAATGACGTCCGCGTCTTCGGGGGTGTCGGTCTTCACGAGACCTTCGGCGGCGCCGAGTACGTCGACCATCTTGTCGGAGTCGTACTCGTTCATCTGGCAGCCAAAGGTCTTTACATAAACTTTCTTGGTCATCGGGTTTCGCCGTTCGCAGTGGTTGACCTGGGGGCGTCGTCCGCTTGATGCACGTGCGGGAGGCACGGTCTGCACGTCAGGACTACGGTGTTTTATGGGGCTGAATCGGGGTGCGGGAGACCGGCTACGAGACCGGCGTTGGCACCCTGTTTCTGGCAATGCGCGTTTTGCCATTCTTCGGACGTTCCGCTTTGCTTTTCACTTCATTTTGCCGACGCGCATTGGCCAACGATTGGCCCATGCGGTTGCGGCTGCGGATCGCTTTCTGCGCAATCCAACATTATATCCGTTTGCGCCTTCGGCTTTGCGTCGCAACGGCTGGATCGGTGCAGGGCACCAGCGCCTCCAGTTCGCCCGAAGTCTGCGCGAAACGCTCGGTGAGGAAGTCGAGCAACACCCGCACGCGCGGCGCGAGAAAACGGTTGCGGTGATAGAGCGCGTGCAGCGGCGCGTCGGGGTAGCGCCACTCGGGCATCACCGTCTTGAGCCGCCCGGCGCGCAGGTCGTCGGCGACATCCCAGATCGACTTTACCGCCAGTCCGTAGCCGCACAGCGCCCACTGGCGCGCCACTTCGCCATCGGTGGATTCGAGCGCGCCGTCGAGCGGCACCGTGTAGGTTTGCGTTTCGTCGCCGCGCGTGAAGCGCCATTCGTTCACCGGCCCCGCCGCCGAGCCGATCACGATGCAGTCGAAACGGGCCAGATCGTTCGGCTCACTCGGCTCGCCGCAGCGCGCGAGGTAGGCGGGCGAGGCGCACAGCACGCGGCGGTTCGGCGCGAGCCAGCGCGCGACGAGCGAGCTGTCCTGCGGCGTGCCGAAACGAATCGCGAGGTCGATGTCTTCGAGCACAAGGTTCGAGAGCGAGTCGGTCAGCATCAGCGCGAAACGCACGTCGGGGTACAGGGCGCGGAATTCGTCGAGCCAGGTCATCAGCAGGTTGCGGCCGAAATCCGAGGTCGCCGAAATGCGCACCTTGCCGCGCACCGCGTTCTGGCCCTCCTGCAAGGCCGCCTTGGCGTCGTCGAGCGAGCGCAGCGCGTGCTCGCTGCAGGTGAGGTAGATACGGCCTTCGTCGGTGAGGCGCAGCTGGCGGGTGGTGCGGTCGAACAGCCGCGCATGCAGCTCCGCTTCGAGCCGCGCGAGCCGGGCGCTGGCCGCTGCGGGCGTGAGGCCGAGCTTGCGCCCGGCCGCGGAAAGGCTGCCGAGGCGGGCGGCTTCCACGAAAAGGCGCACGTCACCGAGATTGTCCATCGCGCGATTATTAGAAAGCGATTGAAAATGATTCAAATGCTACGCCAATTATCAAATTTGAGCGTAGCCGCGACAATGCGCGTGTTTTCAGGACAACCGCCCCGGCCCGCACGCCATGCAACTCGATCACGTCACCCTCGTCACGCCCGACCTCGAAGGCACATGCCGCTTCTTTCGCGACATCGTCGGCCTCGACGACGGCCCGCGTCCGCCGTTTCGCGTGAACGGTCACTGGCTCTACGCGAACGGCCGCGCGGTCATCCATCTGGTCGATGCGACCGTGCCCGCGAGCTTGGCCGGCGAGTCGTCTGCGCTCGTGGCGCCGCGCATCGATCACGTGGCGTTTCGTTTGGCGTCCGCTGCTGAGTGGCGCGCGCTCGTCGAGCGGCTTGCCGCGCACCGCGTGCCTTACCAGGTGGCCGAGGTGCCCGCGAGCGCGGAAGTGCAGCTTTTCGTGGCGCTCGCGCCGGGCGTGGTCGTCGAGTTCGTGACGTCGATGCCCGCTGACGCGGCGGTCTAGCCGTTGCCTGATTTGCCCTGAAGCCAATTTGAATTCCGGCTGATTTTTGGAGATTTCGATGCCTATCCCCTTGCTCGCGCTGGCCATCAGCGCCTTTGCCATCGGCACCACCGAGTTCCTCATCATGGGCCTGTTGCCCGACGTCGCGCGCGATCTGCACGTGACGATTCCCGCCGCGGGCCTGCTCGTGACCGGCTATGCACTCGGCGTGGCCGCCGGTGCGCCGCTGCTCGCCGCGCTCACGAGCCGCATGCCTCGCAAGCTCGCGCTGCAACTGCTGATGGGCGTGTTCATCGTCGGCAACGTGATGTGCGCCGTCGCGTCGAACTACTCGCTGCTGATGGTCGCGCGCGTGGTCGCTTCGTTTGCGCACGGCTCGTTCTTCGGCATCGGCGCCGTGGTGGCGGCTTCGCTCGTGCCGCAGGAAAAGCGGGCGAGCGCCATCGCGCTGATGTTCACCGGGCTCACGCTTGCCACCGTGCTGGGCGTGCCGTTCGGCACGGCCATTGGACAGCAGTTCGGCTGGCGCGTGGCGTTCTGGATCGTGAGCGGCTTTGGCGTGATTTCGCTGATCGGCGTGACCGCCCTGGTTCCCAACCATCACGACAGCGGCCCCGCGGGTCTCGGCCACGAAGTGCGCGTGCTGCGCGACCCGCAGGTGTGGCTCGCGCTCGGCATGACGGTGCTGGGCTTTGGCGGCGTGTTCGTCGTGTTCACCTACATCGCGCCGATTCTCGAACAGGTCGGCGGCTTCTCGCCGCGCGGCGTGACGCTGATGCTCGTGCTGTTCGGCGTGGGGCTCACGCTGGGCAACACGCTCGGCGGCAAGCTCGCTGACCGCGCGCTGATGCCTTCGCTCATGGGCATTCTCGTGATGCTCGCCGTGGTCATGGCCGTCTTCACGAAGACGAGCCACGCCATGTGGCCTGCCGCGATCACGGTGTTCGTGTGGGGCATCGCTGCGTTCGCGACCGTGCCGCCCTTGCAGATGCGCGTGGTCGCGAAGGCTGCGGCGGCGCCGAATCTCGCTTCTACGCTGAACATCGGCGCATTCAACGTCGGTAACGCAATGGGCGCATGGATGGGCGGTCTCGCCATCGCGCACGGCGTGGCGCTCGACTCGCTGCCGTGGGTGGCCGCGGCCGTTTCGGTGGCGGCGCTCGTGCTGACATGGGCGGCGGCGCGGCTCGATACGCGCAACGCGCCGGTGCGCCATGCGAGTGTGCCTCAGCAGCAAAATACGTGAGCGCTCGCGAGGGCAATGCGCAAAGGTAATGCGCCTTATGCGCAGGGCGCGAAAGCAATCCCGGATTGGCGCTCTGCAATGCTGATAACAGTGTGAAGATAACTTCGTTGGGCGCGGCAAATCGTGATGCTAGTCTTGCCTCCATTCATGCTCTTGCGCCGCAATGACGCGGCGCGCCTGGAGGCAGCCATGCATTCACCCCTCGCGCTCGTGCGCGAAGCACAGCCCAATATTGCGCACACCGAAGGATCTTACGAGGCGCTCGAGCATCTCGTCGGCGTGAACCTCGCCCGCCTGCGTGCCGAACGCCAGCTATCGCTCGATGCGCTCGCCCGCGCCTCGGGTGTCTCGCGGGCGATGCTCGCGCAGGTCGAGTCGGCGCGCAGCGTGCCGTCGATCAAGGTGCTCTGCAAGGTGGCGGCGGCGCTCAAGGTTTCGGTCTCGGCGTTCCTGCGGCGGCATGCGGTGAACGGCTTCGAGCATTTGCCTGCCGAGCGCGCGTCGCGCGTCGTGTCCGCCGACGGCCGCTATTCGGCGCGCGCGCTCTATCCGGAAGGGGAGCCCGCCGCAGCCGAGTTTCACGAGTTGCGCATTGCGCCGCTGCACACCGAGCCCGGCGTGCGCCGCCCGCCCGGCACGACGGTGAACCTCGTGGTGAGCGAGGGCACGCTCGAAGTGAGCGTGCACGATCGGCGCCAGCTGCTCGCCACCGGCGACGCGATTCTTTTCGACGCCGACCAGCCGCACAGCCTGCGCAACCCGGGCGACACCGAGGCGCGCGTGTTTCGCGTGACGCTCAACGCCGAGACGCCGCCGCGCTGGGACGTGCCCGCCGCGCCGGCTGGCGGCGATGCGGCGTCGCACAAAACGCGTTTCGAGCACATTGTCTAGTCGTGCTTTTTCGCGCTGCACGGTTTTGCAGCTTGTTGTATCCTTTGCCCGCCGGTTAATCCGGTAATCAGTGCGTCTTCAGGGCGGGGCGAAATTCCCCACCGGCGGTATGCCGGCCGCGCCGAAAGGCAACGCCGACGAGCCCGCGAGCGCCTGCGCGAGCTTCATGATGTGATGCGCAGGGTCAGCAGATCTGGTGTGAAGCCAGAGCCGACGGTCATAGTCCGGATGGAAGAAGATGTGCAGATGGTCATGTTTGCCCATCCGCCGCGGTGTTTCGGCCGATGCGCGTGCGTCCCCATTTTTTGGGGCGTGGCGCGTGCCTGCCGAATGACGCGTGCCGGGGATTCCTGTCTGTTTGCAATGCCCTGAAACGTTTTTCGCCTAACTCTCGCGAGGAGCGTTTCACATGTCCAGTACTACTCTCGCTGCATCCCAAGGCGCGCCGCTCGACGCCGCCGCCGATCTCCCGTTCATCGATTCCGAGCCGGTGCCGCCGCGCATTGCCGCCGCGTTGCAAGCCATGCGCGAAGGCCGCCCGGTCGTGCTGCAAGACGACCACGACCGCGAGGACGAAGCCGACCTGATCGTCGCCGCCGAACGCCTGACGCCCGAAACGATGGCGCTTTTCATCCGCGAATGCAGCGGCATTGTCTGCCTGTGCCTCTCCGACGAGAAAGTGCGCGCGCTCGAACTGCCGCCGATGGTGGCCCACAACGAAAGCCGCAACCGCACCGCATTCACGGTCTCGATCGAAGCGCGCGACGGCGTCAGCACGGGCGTTTCGGCCGCCGACCGCGTGACGACGATCCGCGCTGCGATCGCTCCAAACGCGAAGCCTGACGATATCGTGCGTCCCGGCCACGTCTTCCCGCTGCGCGCGCAGCGCGGCGGCGTGCTGGCGCGTCGCGGCCATACCGAAGGCACCGTCGATCTGGCGGTGCTCGCGGGCCTCGCGCCAGCCGGCGTGCTGTGTGAGCTGATGAACCCCGACGGCACGATGGCGCGCGGCAAGCAGGTCGACGACTTCGCGAAGCTGCACAACCTGCCGATGCTCACGATTGCCGAGCTGGTGGCGTTCCGTGAATCGATCGCTGTGGCGCGCGAGCGCTGCGCCGAACCGGCCTAAGGGTCGCTGAAGTAGCGAGATGAGAAACGCGGCGCCGACAGGCGCCGAGTCTCGCTTTCTTTAAGGCTCGTGCGGTCTGCGCACGCGCCGCCTCAAGACTGCACGTCGCCGAATTCGCCGCGCACGCCCGCCTCGACGAGCGCCGGCAATTCTTCCATGTGCGCCATGATGCGCGTGATGCCCATCTCGCGCAGCACGTCGGTGTAGCCCGAAGGAATGTGGCTCGCGCCGACGAACGCGATCGTCTTCATGCCCGCCGCGCGCGCGGCGTTCAAACCCGAAATGCTGTCCTCGACGACGACGCAGCGCGCCGGCTCCACGCCGAGCTGCTTCGCCGCGTGCAGGTACACATCCGGATAAGGCTTGGGCCGCGCGACCTGCTCGGCGCTGAAGATGCGCTCGCCGAAGATCGTGTCGAGCCCGGCGCGCCGCACCGAAGCGTGCACGCGCGTGAGCCGGCTGTTCGACACGACGGCGGCGGGTAGCGTCACCTGGCGCAAGGCGTCGCGCACGCCGTTGATCGGGCACACCGACTCGGCAATGGCCGCTTCGCAGCGATGTTCGATCGTCTCGAGAAAGTCCTCGGGCATCGTGAGGTCGAAGCGGGCGGCCACATCGGCGAGAAAGCGCGAGGTCTGCTGGCCGAAAGCCGCGTTCACGGCGGCGTGAAAATCGATGCCGGGAAAGGTGCTGCTGAGCGTGTCGAAGAGAACGCGGTCGGCAATGACTTCGCTGTCGACGAGCACGCCGTCACAGTCGCAGATGAGATGGTCGATCATGCGTGAAACGAGAGGCCGGGTAACGCGCGGCCAGGGCCGATGCGCGCGCCCGAGCCAGGCAGGCGGGAAGGTGGAAACCCCCAATCATACGTGCTTTTGCTTTTTGGACGCAGCGCACTCGCGGTGCACGGCGCGGTGCGAGAATAGCCGAGTCGGAATGCAGTCGTTCCAACCCGTCGAAAACGATAACGAGGCAATCATGCGTGCAATTGCAATGATCGGTGCGGCCGTGCTGCTCGCGGGGTGCGTGGGCGCGCCGCCGGGCCCGGAAGGCGGCGGGCGCGCGCCGTCGCTGGCCGCCTTGCAGCAGATGTGCGGCGGCCAGGCGGTCGATTTCGGCGCGTATGCGCCGGGCGTCTACGCGGCCATGTTCGACGCCTGGGTCGCCAATCGGCGCGGCAGGCTGCCCCAAGAGCAGTTTTGCGGCTTCCAGGCTCAACTCGCGCAGCAATACACCACGCTCGGCAAGAGCGGCGACGCTCAGGCGCGGGGCGAGTGGGTGAACTTCCTCAATACGCAGCGCGCGCAGGCGCTGAGCTGGCGCTCGGCGGTAGACCCCACGCTGCGAGCGGGGTAGGCGGATAGAGGCGTGGCAGGGCGTGTGCGTTCGCGCGTGCATGGAAGCACGCGTCGCGCGAAACAACGCGCGCCGTGCGGGAGGGCGTGCCAAGGCGCAAAAAAATGGTCACGCGGGCATGAAGCGCGCGGGTCCGCGTGACCATGCACTGCAGGCGCGTACGTCTACTGCCGTGCGCCTGCATCGGGGACGTGCCCGACAAGCCGGGCTGGCGGACGATCCATACGTCCGCGCAAATCGATAGAGGGCAATGGAGCCTGTGGCTGGGCGGGCACCGGGCCCGCCGGATCAGGCTACGAACACCGTTTGATGGCGCGCAACGCAGAGTCGCCGATTTCGGTTAGTCGCCATTGCTGAAGGCCGGATGCAAGGCGCTCCAGTTGGACGAGCTGTCGTTCGAGCAAGGCGTCCAGTTCTTCTCGTTCCATGTCGAGCTGGTTGGGGGCGTCCTGTACTAGCAGCAGGGTGGCGAATTCATGCGGACTCAGCATCGTTCTCTCCGTGTTGCCGCATCAGAGGTCGCCGGTTGCAGCCCGCAGGGCGGCGCAGCGACAGGAATGCGGTGGTGTGAGCGAAAGCCTGCGACCGGGGAGAATCGTCTGGCCGGAGGGACCGGCCGCCCGGGCAGCCTGTGCGCGGCCCAAACGGCATCCAGCCCGGGATCTACCTCGGGGAACTGGAGTGTAGTCAACGCCGCTGCGTTGTACAAACCACGCCCCAAAAATATTCCCTTTGACATTCGAACCCGCTTGCAGCGGTGGCACGAGCCGTCCTGATTCGCGAAATCACTTGAAGTTCGTACTGCACCGCGGCACGCCGCGGGCGAATCCGCCTCGATCCGCCATGCATCGCGGGCCGGTATTTCCAGTGGGTATTCCGTTTGCGCCGCGGCCAGTCCCGGTCAGTCGCGGCCAATGCGCGTCACATGACGTAATGAGGAGAAGTCGTCCATTCCCGGAACTGTGAGGGTCGGGCCCGGTCTGTGCTGTGTGACTGCAGCTACGCGAAACTACGGCTAAGATTGAATTAGGGATGGCCGGTAATGTTCGCCGCGCGTGACTGGCGCCGCCCGCCGGGCCTCGGGGCTTCCGGCTTCGCGCTGCGCGTCGTGAGCGAAGATACCGCTTCGGGAGTAGGACACAATGCGTAACGAAAACGAGCCTCGCCATGAGATGCCCTGGCGCATCGAAGACATCGATCTCACACGTATCGACCGTCAACGTGCCGCCGCCAACGAAGACCTGATGCTGCTCCTCGCCGCCTCGTCTTTCATCGAAAGCGGTTCCGACCTTTACACCAGTAACCTGAACGTGTTCTTCAAAGGCGACCCGGAAGTCTCCGAGTGGCTCAACCGCGAATGGGAGCCCGAGGAGCTTCAACATGGGCGTGCGCTCAAGACGTACATCCAGTACGTGTGGCCCGAGTTCGATTGGGACGCGGCGTATGCAACCTTCATCGAAGAGTATTCGAAGACCTGTTCGTTCGAGGAGTTCGAGAAAACGCGCGCGCTCGAAATGGTCGCGCGCTGCGTGGTCGAAACCGGCACCGCCACGCTCTACCGTGCGATTGGCGAGTATTCGGACGAGCCCGTGCTCAAGGAAATCACCGACAACATTCGCAGCGACGAAGTGCGCCACTACAAGCACTTTTTCAGGTATTTCAAGAAGTACAACCAGATAGACGGGCACGGGCGTCTCGCCGTGCTCGGCGCGCTCATGCGCCGCGTGATGGAAATCAGGAACGAGGATTCCGCGATCGCGCTGCGCCACGTGTACGCGGGCCGCTACCCCGACCGCGTGCGCGACGAAGCCTATAGCCGCGAACTCACCGCGCGCGTGAACAAGCTGGTGCGCCACAATCTTTCCGCCGACATGTGCGTGAAGATGCTGCTCAAGCCGCTCAATCTGCCCGCGAAGATCCGGCCGGGCGTGCACTATCCGCTCGCGAAGATCACGGAACACGTCTTCTTCCGCTAAGACGTTCGCGCGTGAAAGCAAAAAGCCCGCTGCTAGAGCGGGCTTTTTCGTTGCTGGACGCGAAGATCAGCGATCGCGCTGGCCGTTGCCGTCGCGGCGCGAATTGCCGCCGGGGCGGCCACCGAGCAGCGCGCCCGGGTTGCCCTGCGGCTTGCGTTGTTGCGGGCGGCCCAGCGCGCTTTCGTGCGAAACGCCGCGCTGGCTTTCGCGACGCGTATGCTCGCCGCGCGCGCCTTGTGCGCCGTGATTCGCGCCTTGCTGTTTCACGGGCTTGGCGGTGCGCACGCCGCCGCCATTCGATGCCGGCTTGGCTGGGCGCTGGCCGTTGTTGCCGCCGCCGTTGGCTGCATGCGCGCGGTTGTTTTCACGGCCACCGTCACGGTTGCCTTCACGGTTGCCTTCGCGGCCGCCTTCGCGATTACCACCGCGCGGCTCACGCGATTCGCGCGCCTGCGCGGGCCGTCCGCCGTTCGCGGCATTTGCGCCATTCGACGCACCGCGGCCCTGGCCTTGCCCCTGGCGCGGCGAGCGGCCTTGCGGCTGGCTGCGGCGCTGGATCGGCTCAGGCTTTGCGTTCGGGTCCGGCTCGAAGCCCGGAATGACCTCTTGGGGCACTGCACGCTTGATCAGCTTTTCGATGTCCTTGAGCAACTGATGCTCGTCCACGCACACGAGCGACACGGCTTCGCCCGTCGCGCCCGCGCGGCCCGTGCGGCCGATGCGGTGCACGTAGTCCTCGGGCACGTTCGGCAGATCGTAGTTGACGACGTGCGGAAGCTGGTCGATATCGATGCCGCGCGCGGCGATGTCCGTGGCGACGAGCACCTGGAGCGTGCCGTCCTTGAACTCGCTCAAAGCGCGCGTGCGTGCCGACTGGCTCTTGTTGCCGTGAATCGCGAGCGCGCTGATGCCGTCCTTCGTGAGCTGCTCGGCGAGGCGGTTCGCGCCGTGCTTGGTGCGCGTGAACACGAGCACCTGAAACCAGTTGTGCTGGCGGATCAGGTGGGTGAGCAGGTCGCGCTTGCGGTCGCGGTCGACGGGATAGATCTTCTGCGCCACGGTTTCGGCCGTGGTGTTGCGGCGCGCGACTTCGATGAGCGCGGGCGAGTCGAGCAGGCTGTCGGCGAGCGCCTTGATCTCGTCGGCGAAGGTGGCCGAGAAGAGCAGGTTCTGGCGCTTGGGCGGGAGCTTCGCGAGCACGCGCTTGATGTCGTGGATGAAGCCCATGTCGAGCATGCGGTCGGCTTCGTCGAGCACAAGAATCTCGAGCTGCGAAAGGTCGATCGTCTTTTGCTGCATGTGATCGAGCAGACGCCCCGGCGTCGCGACCACGATATCCACGCCGCGCTTCAGGGCGTCGATTTGCGGATTGATGCCCACGCCGCCGAACATCACCGTGGACTTGAGCTTCAGATACTTGCCGTAGGCGCGCACGCTCTCTTCGACCTGCGCAGCCAGCTCACGCGTGGGCGTAAGGATCAGCGCGCGCACCACGCGCTTTCCGTTCGCAGCCGGCGGCATGTCCGTCAAGCGTTGCAGGATCGGCAGCGTGAAGCCGGCGGTCTTGCCGGTGCCGGTTTGCGCGCCGGCGAGCAGATCGCCGCCGCCGAGCACGGCGGGAATCGCTTGCGCCTGGATCGGCGTGGGCGTGCTGTACCCAAGTTCGTTGACTGCGCGGACCAGCGGTTCGGACAAGCCGAGAGAATCGAAAGACATAAACACCTGTTGTATTGCAGTAGCGCGGGCGTCGCTTCGCGGCCCGAGGGCGCGCTGCGCAGCCAAAGCGGTGTTGCCGGGTTCACATGCGCCAGGCGTTGCCGCTTCTTCGCGTTGTTCGGACGGCGCGCCAGTGCGCGCGCCGCGTTTTTTCTTCATGGAACGGACGGGTCTAAGAAGACACGTCGTCTGGCGTTAAGTTGCATCGTGCGGCCGCGGACACTGCGGCGGCCGTGCGATGCCTTCGCATTGACGCGTCACGCGACGTAGCGCGCGACGCTCACGAATTGACAGACGCTCCCGGCGAGCACGAACAGATGCCAGATTCCATGTCCGTGCCGGATGCGCTCGTCATTGACGAAAAAATAAATGCCGACGCTGTATATGACGCCGCCGGCCAGCAACCACGCCGTGCCCGCGGCCGGCAAAGCCTCGACGAGCGGCCGAACCGCCACCACCGCGAGCCAGCCCATCACCACGTAGAGCACCATCGAAAGCACTCTCGTGCGCCGCCCGAGCGTGAGTTCCTGCACGATGCCAAGCGCCGCGAGCCCCCAGCTCACGCCGAAGAGCGACCAGCCCCAAGGCCCGCGCAGCGTCACAAGCGTGAACGGAGTATAGCTTCCCGCGATGAGCAGATAGATCGCCGCGTGGTCGCACTTTTGCAGCACCGCCTTCAGACGAATGCCGCGCACGCCGTGATACAGCGTCGAGATCGTGTACAGCGCGCACAACATCGCCCCGTATACCGCAAAGCTCACGACCTTATACGCGTCGTGATCCAGCGCCGCGAGCGTCACGAGCGAGACGAGCCCCGCTACCGACAACATCGCGCCCACGAGGTGAGTAATGCTGTTCAGGCGCTCACCGGCGTGCATGACGACCACTCCTTGTTCTTCTTGAGCGCAACGCGCACCGTTGGAACAGGGTTCCACCCCGTACGGCGCCGTGCTCGAGCGCAGCGTTCAAAACCCGGCCTGACGGGCCACGGAACCGTTTTCACCACACGGCCCGGCGCCAAATAGCGAAGGGCGCAGCCCGCGCTTTCGCGGACTGCGCCCTTATCAGGCAACCGCCACTATAACAGTAACCACTTGCGTGGGACCGCCGTAAGGGCTGAAGCCCTTACGGCGGTGGGCTGCTCTGCATGGGACCAGAGTAAGCGCTGAAGCGCTAACTCTGATCGACAGTGCGTCAGTCGAGCGGAGACGACCGCAGGTCGGCAACCTGCTGCGGGGAGACCGGCGTGCCCTTGTTGCCCCAGGACATGCGGATGAAGGTCACCACGGCCGCCACCTCCTGGTTCGAGAGCGACTGCGCGAACGGCGGCATGCCGTACGGGCGCGGGTTGCCCCCCGTGCTCGGCGGATAGCCGCCGTTGAGCACCATGCGGATCGGATTCACGGCCGAATGCATCTGGATCGACTGATTGTTCGCCAGCGGCGGGAAGTTCGGCGGCATGCCGAGACCATTCTCCGCGTGGCACTTTGCACACTGGTCATGGTAGATCTTCTGACCTTGCTGCAAGAGTTCGCCACCGAACGCTTCCGAAGTCTCCATCTGCATCGTTTCGGGCGCTTCCTTCTTCTGCGGGATGGTCTTCAGATACGAGGCCATCGCATGGATATCGTCGTCCGAGAGGTATTGCAGGCTGTTGTGGATCACGTCCGCCATCGGGCCGAACACGGCGCCGCGCTGGGAAACGCCGGTCTTCAGCAGGCTCGCGATGTCCTTGATGTCCCAGTCGCCGAGGCCGCCTTCACTGCCCGTGAGCGACGGCGCGTACCAGTTCTGCAGCGGGATCAGGCCGCCCGCGAAGGCCGCCGAATTGACCGGGCCGCCCACCGCGTTGATGGACGTGTGGCACATGCCGCAGTGGCCGAGGCCTTCGACGAGATACGCGCCACGGTTCCATTCGACCGACTTGGTCGGGTCGGGCTTGTATTCGCCTTCGCGGAAGAACAGCGTGCGCCAGCCGATCAGCAGGTTGCGGTTGTTGAACGGGAACTTGAGCTCGTGCGGACGGCTAGGCACGTTGACCGGCGGGACCGAGCGCAGATACGCGAAGATCGCGTCGGCGTCGGCGCGCGTGACTTTGGTGTAGCTCGCGAACGGGAACGCCGGGTAGAGCAGGCTGCCGTCTTTCGAGCGGCCCGTGTGCATGGCGCGATAGAAGTCGTCGGCGCTCCACTTGCCGATGCCGTACTGGTCGTCGGGCGTGATGTTGGGCGTGTAGAGCGTGCCGAAGGGCGTAGCCATCGGCAGGCCGCCCGCGAACATCTGGCCGCCGCGCACGGTGTGGCAGGCGATACAGTCGCCGGCGCGCGCGAGATACTCGCCCTTCTTGATGAGATCGGCCTGATCGACGGGCGTCGCGGCAAGCGCTGCGCCATTTTGCAGATAGTGGGTGCCCGACCAGAGCACGGGCACGAGGGCCGCCGCAGCGGCCACGACGACGGCGGAAAGTGCGAACAGGGACTTGCGGTTCATATTGGCTGTCTCCCCCGGCGCCTTATTGCGGTTCGCTGCCGCAGGCAAGCGGCGTCTTGAGTGAGCCAGCCGGCGCCGGCACGGGGTTCTGCGGCGCGCTCTGCGTCGAGAGCCAGGCCGCGACCGCGTTCACGTCCTCGTCGGTGAGGCGTGTGGCGATCGTATGCATGCAGTCGGGCGCCTTCGCATGCCGCGAGCCCGAGCGCCAGGCGCCGATCTGCGCGCTGATGTAGTCCATATGCAGACCGACCAGACCCGGAATGGCCGGCTCCATGCCGGTGAGCTTTGCGCCGTGGCAGGCCGCGCAGGCGGGCACCTGCTTGGCCGGGTCGCCGTGCAGCACGATCTGCTGGCCGCGCGCGAGCGTGTCGCTGCCGACCGAAGGCTTCGCGGGCGCCGGGTAGGGCGGCCGCTGCTGCGAGAAGAACGTCGCGATCTCGTGCAGGTAGTCGTCGGAGAGATAGGTGACCAGATAATTCATCGGAGGGTACTTGCGGCGACCCTCGCGAAAGTTCATTAGCTGGTTGAACAGGTACTCGGCCGGTTTGCCCGCGAGACGCGGGAAGTAGTCGTTGTCGGTACCCTGCCCGTGCGAGCCGTGGCACGCGGTGCAGCCTTGCACGCGCGAGGCAATCGTGTCGGGGGCGCTGGGCTGCGGGGCCGAGGCCGCCGTCTGGGCATAGGCAGCGCTGAGAACGCTGGTCGACCCGAGCAAAAGTGCTGCTGCCAGAGGCGCGACGAGCGGAATGAGCGGTCGGAAGATACGTCTTGGGGACACGCGTAACTCCATCTTTATCGTGGACCTGACCAGGCTTCGAACGGCCCGGCTTCCAGGCTGCGCGCGATGAAAGCAGAAGACCGGGCGCGCTGCGGCGACGCAGCAGATTCTAGCATCGGGAACTTATAGTGACCATTTGCCGCATGCGCCACAAGAGCCCTCCGACACCTTCGTGGCGACATCGCGACCTGCTTGCGGCCGATCGTCGCGGCGGCGCCGGTTATGATTCTGCACCTGTTCGCCGATCGGTGACACGGGGTTGTCCCGCACCCGCGCCACACTCGCCGAGCCGCTCGCTGCTGGGTTCGTGTACGAGTTCATGCCGGGCGCATGCGGCAGCCGCATTCCGTCGCGAGCGCGGACTCGATGCTCGCGCATGGAATCCGCGTTGAACCGGCTTCGAACCGGTGCTAAAGCCGCATTGAACGGATTGGTGCGGCGGCTATCGAACGAGGCACGCTTGCGGGCGTGCGTAGCGTTGCGATGTGCTGCGTCGGTGTCCTGCCGTTGCTGTTTTCATGTTGTTTCCTTGCCACTTGTCTCGATGACTCCAATTGCACTTTCCCTATCGTTGCATCAAGCGTTGCATCAAGCCGACCGATCCACTTCGCGCGAAGTCCGCGCGACCCGCAACACGCGGGAGGGCGAGGTCCGATGAAAGCTGACTGGCTCTGGATCGGGCAGGTCGCTATGGCGGCCATTGTCAACATTGCTTACGCCTTCGCGCTCGGCTCGGCGTTCTATGGCGCGTGGCTCGACAAGGACGGCCGCACGGCCGTCGCGCCCGCGCGCCTTGCATGGCTGCGTGCGCAACGCTCGCTGCGCGCATCGGCGGTCGTGCTCGTCGCGGCGCTCATCATGTGGATGCTTTACGAAAGCGCGTCGGTCAGCGGCGAGCCGTTGCCGAGCGCGTTCGGCGTGGTCGGCACGGTGCTTTCGCAAACGCATGTCGGCCACGCGTGGTCCGTGGCTTTCGCGGGCGCGCTCGTGCTGCTCGGCTGCGCGTTCGCGGCCTCGAGCGTGGCGCGTGACGGCGTGCTGTGGCTCGCGCTCGTCGCCATCGCCGCGGGGCGCGCGGGGCTTGGGCATGCCGCCGATGCGGGCTTCGCCTCCGCGGCGCTCGGCCTTCATACGTTGCATGTGCTGAGCGCCAGCGCGTGGAGCGGCATTGTCATGGCGGGCGGCCTGGCTGTCCTGCCGGCACTCGGCGCGTCGACGGCGCGCGGCGTGTTGATCCGCACGGCGGGCCAGGTCTCGAACGTGGCGTTCTTCGCGGTGGGCTTCGTGATCGCGACTGGCGTATTCAACACCCTGCGCGGCAGCGGCGGCTCGCTCGACGCCATCATGAACAGCGAGTGGGGCCGAGTGCTGCTGCTCAAGACTGCGCTCGTCGTGCTCGCGCTCGCGATGGGCGGCTTCAACCGGCTCGTCGCGATGCCGGAGCTGCGGCGCGCAGCGTCGACAGCGGCGGCGCGACGCTTCGTCAACGTGATCCATCTCGAAGCGATCGTGATGATCGGCGTACTGGTGACTGCCGCCGCACTTGCGCACACCGTGCCGGGCTACGTGTTGCAGGGCTGAAACGTCGCGCATTGGGCTGCGCTGGAACTTACTCGTAGCCGAGCCGGTGACTGAGGATCGGTGCGAAGAAGAGGGCGATGGCGCAGCCTATGGCGTTGCCTTCGAGGTCCGCGAGCGCGGCCGCAGACGTTGGGTTCGCGATCAGCGCGAACAGTTGCGGCGCGCACCACAGCGCTGCTGCGCCGATCGCGGCGTACTCCACCCAGCCTATGCGCCAGCCGCGCATGAAGGCAATGGCGCCAGCGAGCACGCGCATGAAGCCGAAGGCGACGAGTGCGCCGA
Organism: Paraburkholderia sp. J11-2; assembly: GCF_905220185.1. Lineage (NCBI taxonomy): Bacteria > Pseudomonadati > Pseudomonadota > Betaproteobacteria > Burkholderiales > Burkholderiaceae > Paraburkholderia > Paraburkholderia sp. J11-2. Next base: position 88,487 of record NZ_CAJMYY010000015.1, read on the forward strand.
CGGCGGCCTGTTCGCGAATGAGATAGTCGGGTAGTGACGCGTCCATGGAAACCTTTGCAATACCAAGTTTGGGTTGCAAAGGAATCTGCAAGGAGCAGGCCAGCGAGTGGCGTTCGCTGGCGGCGTAAGCACGCGATGATGGCCGCGCCTTGAGCGGCGCGGCTTTCCATGAACTGGCTGTGTGCGCAAACGACATAAGCCGCTCGCGCGATTCACTAGCCTGCGCGCCCAAGCGCGCAAAGCCGCGCGAAATGTTACGCCGCCGAAACGTGCGGCGTTAAGCGCATCACGTTACGTTGCGTGCCGCGCATTTGACGTTCATCCTCGCATCACCATTCGGCGACGCTGCCATCCTCGTGACGCCACACCGGATTGCGCCAGCGGTGACCGGTCTTCGCCATCTCGCGCACCTTCTCCTCGTTCACGTCGATGCCAAGACCCGGGCCTTGCGGAATCGAAACGAAGCCGTCTTCGTACTTGAAGACTTCGGGATTCCTGATGTAGTCGAGCAGGTCGTTGCCCTTGTTGTAGTGAATGCCGAGGCTTTGCTCCTGGATGAACGCGTTGTAGCTCACCGCGTCGATCTGCAGACAGGTGGCGAGCGCGATCGGGCCGAGCGGGCAGTGCAGCGCGAGCGCGACGTCATAGGCTTCGGCCATGGCGGCGATCTTGCGGCATTCGGTAATGCCGCCCGCGTGCGAAGCGTCGGGCTGGATGATGTCGACGTAACCGCCCGCGAGAATGTGCTTGAAATCCCAGCGCGAATAGAGACGCTCGCCCAGCGCGATCGGCGTGCTGGTCTGGTTGACGATGTCGCGCAGCGCCTCGACGTTTTCGGAGAGCACCGGCTCTTCGATGAACATGAGCTTGAACGGATCGAGTTCCTTGGCGAGCACCTTGGCCATGGGCTTGTGCACGCGGCCATGGAAGTCCACGCCAATGCCGACGTTCGGGCCCACGGCCTCGCGCACGGCCGCGACGTTGTTGATGACGCCTTGCACCTTGTCGAACGTGTCGATGATCTGCAGCTCTTCAGAGCCGTTCATCTTCACGGCCTTGAAGCCGCGCTCGACCACGGCGCGCGCGTTGTTGGCGACGTCGCTCGGACGGTCGCCGCCAATCCACGAATACACCTTGATCTTGTCGCGCACCTGGCCGCCGAGCAGCGCGTGAACGGGCACGCCATGATGCTTGCCCTTGATGTCCCAGAGCGCCTGATCGACACCCGCGATGGCGCTCATCGAGATCGGGCCACCGCGATAGAAGCCCGCGCGATACATCACCTGCCAGTGGTCCTCGATCAACAGCGGGTCTTTGCCGATCAGATAGTCGGCGAGTTCATCGACAGCGGCAGCGACCGTGTGCGCGCGGCCTTCGACGATCGGCTCACCCCAGCCGACGATCCCCTCGTCCGTTTCGATCTTCAGAAAGAGCCAGCGCGGCGGGACGACGAAGGTTTCGAGCTTGGTGATTTTCATGCGGTGTCTCCAGATAGGGCGCACGGCACGGACGGATGCCCGGCGCGTCTCGGAGCACATGCTACTGCAAAATTCGCCTTAAAGTGCTATTAATAGTATTATTTCGTGTCGATTCCCAATATCCAGGAGAACAGCCATTCAGCGCGATCTGCACGGCACGGTGGCCTTCGAACTCGGCAGCGCGATCCTGCGCGGCGACCACGCGCCCGGCGCGGTCCTGCCGCGCGAGGCTGAGCTCATGGCGCGCTTCGACGTGAGCCGCACGGTGCTGCGCGAGGCGTTGCGCACGCTCACGTCCAAAGGGCTCGTGGAGTCGCGGCCGAAAGTGGGCACGCGCGTGCGCGAGCGCGCCGCATGGAACCTGCTCGATGCCGACGTGCTCGACTGGTACGCGCGCGTGGCGCCGCCGCTCGCGTTCGCGCTCAAGCTCCAGGAAATGCGCGAAATGATCGAGCCATTCGCGGCCGGGCTGGCCGCGAGCGCGCACGATGCCGATGCGCTGGCGTCGATCGCCGCCGCGCACGAAGCCATGGCCGAGGCGCGCAATGTGGACGAATGGGTGCGCGCGGACCTGCGCTTTCACCTTGCGGTGCTGGGGGCGTGCCGCAACGAATTGCTGGTGCCGCTCGGCACGCTGATCGAGCGCACGCTCGAAGGCCAGTTGCGCGTGAATGCGAAGCGCGCCGACGTGTTCAACGCGGCGCTGCCCGACCACACGCTCGTATACGACGCGATCGCGCAGCGCGACGCGCTTGCGGCGAGCCGCGCGATGGCGGCGCTGTTGCGCGTGACGCGCGAGCGTATCGAAGGCTGAGTGGATGCGCCCGCAACGAATTGCAGCAAGGCGCCGCGAATCGAAGATGTGAAACGTTTGCGCTGGCGCAATTAACAACGTTTGCTATGCTTTAGCACGATCCAACGGCGCTTCGGCTTTCAGCGCCGTCAGCAAGTCAAAGGCACGGCTAACGGTCAAGCGATGAAGAACAACGAAGCGAAAGACACGCAACTGGACAACGCAACCCTGCTGGAAATCATCAAGGCGCAGTCGGACATCGCGAAGCTCGGGCTCGATCTCGGCGGCGTGATGGCCTACGTGGCCGAGCGCACCGAGCAGCTCACAGGTGCGCACGGTGCCGTCGTCGAACTCGCCGAAGGCGAGGACATGGTGTACCGCGCGGCTTCGGGCAGCGTCGCGAACCTGCTCGGTTTGCGCCTTGCACGCGAGACGAGCCTGTCGGGCATGTGCGTGCGCGAGGGCGAGATCCTGCGCTGCGACGACGCCGAAACCGACCCGCGCGTGGATCGCGAAGCCTGCCGCCGCGCCGGCCTGCGCTCGATGATCGTCACGCCGCTCAAGCACCTCGAGACGACCGTTGGCGTTTTGAAAGTCACGCATGCGGAAGTGAATGCTTTCAACGACGAGGACATCCGCACGCTCTCGCTGATGTCCGAGCTCATCGCCGCGGCCATGTTCCATGCCGCGCGGCACGAGACGAGCGAGCTTTATTTGCGTGCAACGCACGACGCGCTCACAGGGCTGCCTAATCGCGCGCTCTTCTACGATCGCTTGCGTCAGTCGGTGGATCTCGCCGTGCGTTCGTCGGGCGGACTCGGCGTGCTCAATCTCGACATGGATGGCCTCAAGCCGATCAACGACTGCTACGGCCATCGCGCCGGCGACGCGGCGATCCGGGAGACCGCGACGCGCATCGCTCGCCACAGCCGCCGCGTGGACACGGCCGCGCGCGTGGGCGGCGACGAATTCGCAGTGATCTTGCCCGGCATCGCGGGGCGCGGGGATGCGGAGGCATACAGCCGCCGGCTTGTGGACACGGTGGGCGAGCCATTCGAGTTCGAAGGGAACCGCATCGATCTCGGTGTGAGCGTAGGCGTGGCCATCCTGCCCGAAGACGGCACCGAGATGACGGCGCTGATCGAATACGCCGATCGTTCGATGTACGAAACGAAGCGCGAGCGCAAGCGCGTGCGATGAGCGCCGCAGTGGCGCTCGAAACTCGCTAAGACGATATAGCGGCCGTTAGCGGCAGTTAACGCCCGCCGACAGGCATCCGCGAAAGGCCGAGCACCCCTTGCAGGATGGCCGCGCGCGACTGCCCGAGAATCTGCCCTTGCCAGAGCGGGTCATCGAAGCAGAACGCCGCGCGGATCTGCTCGCGAATGCCTGCGGCTTCCGGCGCGTCCGGATGGCGGCGCACCCACACATCGGCGCGCAACATATTCAACATCGGCACTAGCGGCACGGTGCCGAACTCGATCGCGATCGCCGTTGTCTGCGCGCGCGGGCAGGTCGTGCGCAGCGTGTCGAGAATCGGGCCTCCCACGTTCGACGCGATCGTCGAGCCGTCGAGCGGGCTTGCCACGTCGGCGCCCCACCAGGCACGCGCACGCTGCAGTTCCGCCACATCGATGCGGCCCACGCAGATCTTCTCGCCATGTCCGGCCGGACCGAGGCCGGTATGAAAGTCGATCCAGCCGATCTGCTCGCACTGGCCCGCGTGTTGCGCGAGCAGCGTCTGCAGCAGGCGGGTGCTCCATACGTGCCGCTCGCCGCCATAGAAAAGGCCGTCGGCATGATGGTACTGGCCGGTTGTCAGCGCGCGTTGATAGGCCGGTTCGCCGTGGCTCGCAATGTAGCTCGCGATTGCCTCGGCGTTGCTGTCCGAAGGCGGCCATTGCGCAGGCACCAGCAGCGTGTGCAGCGCCTCATAATCCTCGTTGTACGGCACCGCACGCGTGAAATCGATGCTGTTGCGATTGAGGTCGACGTTGTCCTCGTTCGTGCGCGAGAGCCACGAGAAGCCATACGGGTTGATCGCATGCACGACGAACACCGCCACGCCGAGCGCGGTGAGGCGCGCCTGCAGCGCGGCATCGCCGAGCAAGGCCGTTTGCGCCGCGCTCCCGCAAAACCCTTCGACGCCATGCGTGCCGGACGTCAGCACGAGCAGGCGCTTCGCGTTCGCGGGGCCGAGCCGGACGACGTCGGTTGCGAGCGCCTCGCCTTCGCGTCCCTCCATTTCAGGGATGACGTGGCTCGCGAGCGCCAGGCCGCGTGAGGCGGCGGCGCCCATGAACCGGGCGCGCGCCTCGCTGTAGGTGGTGGAGAACAGGGAAGGCATGAGCGCTTATTTCGTGAGGAAGGCCTCGACGAGGCGCACCCAGTACGTCGATCCCAGCGTGAGCACGTCGTCGTTGAAATCGTAGCTCGTGTTGTGCAGCATGCACGGGCCGAGGCCGTGGCCATGCGCGCGATGGTCGCCGGTGCCATTGCCGATATACGCGTAGCAGCCCGGGCGCTCGAGCAGGAAGAACGAAAAGTCCTCCGCGCCCATGGTCGGGTCGATATTGCGCACCACATGGTTCGCCCCGACGACTTCCTTCATGACGTCGAGCGCGAAGTGCGTCTCGGCCTCGGTGTTGACCGTCGGCGGATAGTTGCGGTGGAACGAAAACTCCACCGTGCAACCGTAAGCGGCCGCCGTCGCCTCCGAGAACTCGCGCATGCGCTTCTCGATCAGATCGAGTACCTCGAGCGAGAACGTGCGCACCGTGCCGGCCAGCGTCGCCGTGTCGGGAATCACGTTGACGGCCTCGCCAGCCTGCATCTGCGTGATCGAGAGCACGGCGGCGTCGATCGGGCGCTTGTTGCGCGTCATGATGCTTTGCAGGCCCGTGCCGATCTGCATGGCGGTCAGTACAGGGTCGATGCCGTCTTGCGGAATGGCGGCGTGCGCGCCCGTTCCCTTCACGACGATGCGAAACTCGTTGCTCGACGCCTGGGTCGCGCCCACGCGTGCGCCGAAGCTGCCTGCAGCGAGGCCCGGCCAGTTGTGCAGGGCGAACACCGCATCGACGGGAAACTTCTCGAAGAGGCCGTCTTCGAGCATGGCCTTCGCGCCGCCGCCGCCTTCCTCGGCGGGCTGGAAAATGAACACCACGGTGCCGTCGAAATGGCGATGCTGCGACAGATGCTGTGCCGCGCCGAGCAGCATCGCGGTGTGGCCGTCGTGCCCGCACGCGTGCATCTTGCCCGCGTGCTTCGATGCGTGCGCGAACGTGTTGAGCTCCTGGATCGGCAGCGCGTCCATGTCCGCGCGCAGGCCAATGGTTTTCGTGCCGGTGCCGTTGCGCAGCACGCCGACGACGCCGGTCTTGCCGAGACCGCGCGTGACCTCGATGCCCCACGATTCGAGCCGTTCGGCGACGAGCGCGGACGTGCGATCTTCTTCGTAGCGCAATTCGGGGTGGGCGTGGATGTCGCGGCGAATGGCCTGCAGTTCGGCTTCGGCTGCGGCGATTTCGGCGATGATGGTCATGAGACTCCCTTCGTTTCGGTGATGATGCGTGCGAGCCGTACGCGGGACGGCTGCGCGATGGATGGTGAATGCGCTGCCTATAGCAAAGGCTGGCGCGAGCGGTCTTTCAGCAAGAGCAGGGTGATGAGGCCAACGGCTGCGCCGAAGAGGCCGTAGTAGACGACCGAGAGCTTGTCGCCGGTCCAGCCGATCAGCAGCGTGGCGATCGCGCCGGCGAAGCCGCCGAAGATCATCACCGCAAAGTTGTAGCCAATGGCGAGCGACGTGGCGCGCACGCGCGCCGGAAACAGTTCGCAGACGAAGGCGCAGTACGCGCCCTGAAAGAGGCCGAGCGAAAGCATCAGGCAGCACTGCACGAAGATCAGCACAGGCAGCGTGGGCACGGCGCTCACGAGCCGGAAGAGCGGATACGCGACGATCAGGCTGATCACCGCCGAGGCCACCATCGGCTTCTTGCGGCCAACGGCGTCCGAGATGCGGCCCGAAGCGAGCGTGCCGACGATATACGCAACCGCGGCGCACAGCGAAGCGATCACCGAGCTTTGGAACGACACGCCGAGCGAGCGCGTGGCATAGCTCGGCATGTAGTAGTAGAAGAGGTACGTGCCGATCGTGCCGTATATCGTCAGGCCGAAGCCCGCGAGCACCTGACGCCAGTGCGAAACCAGCGATTCGAGAAAAGGCGAGCGTTTCGGGCGCGTCGCGTGGCGCGCGTCGCTGAACACCGGCGACTCGTCGAGGCGTGAGCGCACGTACAGCCCTACGGGCACGATGAGGAGGCCAATCGCGAACGGGATGCGCCAGCCAAACGCGCTGATCTGCTCGGCCGTGAGCGTCTGCGTGATGGCGACGCTCACCGCCGCGCCAAGCAGCATGGCGCAGGCCTGCGCGATCATCTGGAAGCTGCCGTACACGCCACGGCGTTCCACAGGCGCGTGCTCGACCAGAAACGCCGTCGCGCTGCCCACTTCGCCGCCCGCCGAAAAGCCCTGCAGAAAGCGCCCGACGAGCATGAGAATCGGCGCCGCGAGGCCGATCTGCGCGTAGGTGGGCGCGAGCGTGATGACGGCCACGCCGAGCGCCATCACGAAGATCGTGATGAGCAGGGCGGCCTTGCGGCCGTGCCGGTCCGCATAGTTGCCGAGCACGATGCCGCCGAGCGGGCGCGTGAGGAAGCCGACGCCGAACGTGGTCCACGTTGCGAGCAGCGCGGCCGTGGGATTCTCGCTCGGGAAGAACTGCTTCGCGATCACCGCTGCGAAGAAGGTGAACACAGTGAAGTCGAACCACTCGAGCGCATTGCCGATGGTTGCGACCGCAATCACACGCAGGTCGATACGGCGCGCCGCGCTTTGGGTGTGTGCCGGCGTGGCTGCACCGGCCGTTTCAATTGAGAACCCCATCCGGACGTCTCCTCCAGTTGTTGGTCTGACTGGCTTTCGTGTGGAATCATTCTGGTTGCGCAGACAATCAAAAAAAAGTGATATTTTCTGAAATGCGACTTCAGAAATTTTGATGAATTGGGGGACATGAACCCGTGAGTACGTTGCGAATGCTGCGCACGTTCGACGCCATCGCCCGATACGGCTCGTTTGCGCTCGCCGCCGAGCACCTGTCGCTGACCCAGTCGGCGATCAGCATGCAGATGCGCTCGCTCGAGGAAACCTTCGGCCAGCAGCTGTTCGACCGGGCAGGGCGCACGGTCGTGCTCAACGCCATGGGCAAGGCGCTGCTGCCGCATGCCCAGGCGATGCTCGCGCAGTACGAGGCGATGCGCATGCTGGCGGCGGGAGTCGAAGCGCAGACGGGGCCGGTCACGATCGGCGCGGTGGAGTCGGCCGTGAGCGCGCTCGCTCAGGCCGTGGCGAAACTGAAGACGGCGCGGCCGAGTCTCGAGATCCGCATCGTGACGGCGAGGTCGATCGAACTCGCCGCGCAACTCGACGCGGGCGAGATCGATTGCGCCGTGCTCGTCGATACGCCGGGGCGGCGCTTGGCGCGTGTGCGCTGGACGCCGCTGTACACCGAGCCTGTTGTCGCGCTGGTGCCTGCGAGCCTGAAATCGGGTTCGGTAGCGCAACTGCTGAGCAACGAACGGTTCCTGCGCTTCGACAGCACGCAGCGAACAGGCATCCTGATCGACCGTGCCTTGCGCAAGCGGCGTTACAAGGTCAACGTGTTTCTCGAACTCAGTTCACTGGAAGGCGTAGCGGCGCTGGTGAGGCAAGGTGTGGGCGTGACTGTCGTGCCGCTCTTGCGCAACGCCAACTGGGCGCACGATGAGGCCCTGCGCGTGCTGTCCTTGCCGGGCGAGACGGAATTTCGCAGCGTGGGGATGCTCGAGCGCGCGGAGCACGAGAAGCAGCACATCACGGCGTTGATCGCGCAACAGCTCGTGGCGGCGGTTTGATGGGGGGATTGGTGGGGGATTGGGCGGAGAAAAGAAAAAAGCCGCTGTCCTTGTGGGACAGCGGCTTTCTTTTGCAACTGGTGGCGAATCAGGGATTCGAACCCCGGACCTGCGGATTATGATTCCGTCGCTCTAACCGGCTGAGCTAATTCGCCGAAGAAAAGAATTATCGCTACTCGGCCCGAAGCTGTCAACCCCCTTCGTCATCTTTTTTGCAGAGAAGGCAGTCGCCGGGCGAGAAGCCCCGCCCGGCGGCGTTCACAGCCTCAATCCTGCGCGTAGATATCCGAGTCCTTGGTTTCCTTCACGAACAGCATGCCGATCACGAAGGTGCCCAGCGCGATGATGATCGGATACCAGAGGCCCGAGTAGATATCGCCGCGCGCCGCCACGATCGCGAAGGCGGTCGCCGGCAGGAAGCCGCCGAACCAGCCATTGCCGATGTGATAGGGCAGCGACATCGAGGTGTAGCGGATGCGTGTCGGGAACATCTCCACCAGCATCGCCGCGATCGGCCCGTACACCATGGTCACGAAGATCACGAGGATCGTCAGCATCACCACGGTCATCGGCCAGTTGAGCTGCGCCGGGTCGGCCTTGAGCGGATAGCCCGCCGCTTTCAGCGTGGCCGCGAGCGTCTTCTCGAACAGCGCACCGGCTTCCTTGGCGCCCGGCGCCCGGCCGTCAAACGTGTCGATGGTCGTGTCGCCCACCTTGATCTGCGCGAGCGTGCCAGCCGGAGCGGCCACGTTCTCGTAGTTCAGGCCAGCCTTCGAGAGCGCGCTCTTGGCGATGTCGCACGAGCTCGTGAACTTCGAGGTGCCAACCGGGTTGAACTGGAACGAGCATTCGGCCGGATTCGCGATCACGACGATCGGCGCGCGCTGCGTCGCGGCTTCGAGCGCCGGGTTCGCGTAGTGCGTGATTGCCTTGAAGATCGGGAAGTAGGTGAGCGCCGCGATCAGGCAGCCAGCCATGATGATGGGCTTGCGGCCGATCTTGTCCGAAAGCGCGCCGAAGAACAGGAAGCACGGCGTGCCGATCAGCAGCGCCAGCGCGATCAGGATGTTGGCGCTGGCGCCGTCCACCTTCAGCGTTTGCGTGAGGAAGAAGAGCGCGTAGAACTGGCCCGTGTACCAGACCACGGCCTGGCCAGCCGTGAGGCCGAAGAGGGCGAGCAGCACGACCTTGAGGTTCTTCCACTGGCCGAACGCTTCTTTGATCGGCGCCTTCGAGACCTTGCCTTCCGCCTTGATGCGCTTGAACGCCGGCGATTCGTCGAGTTGCAGACGGATCCACACCGAAACGGCGAGCAGCAGGATCGAGGCGACGAACGGAATGCGCCAGGCCCATGCGGCGAACTGCTCTTCGCCGACGAACGTGCGCACGCCGAGGATCACGAGCAGCGAGAGGAAGAGGCCAAGCGTGGCGGTCGTCTGGATCCACGCGGTGTAGAAACCGCGACGTCCGGGCGGCGAATGTTCAGCGACATACGTCGCGGCGCCGCCGTACTCGCCGCCGAGCGCGAGACCCTGCAGCAGACGCATGGCGATGAAGATCACCGGCGACGCAATGCCGATTGCGGCGTAGCCGGGCAGGAAACCGACCACGAAGGTCGAGAGACCCATGATGACGATCGTGACGAGGAACGTGTGTTTGCGGCCCACGAGGTCGCCGAGGCGCCCGAACACGATCGCGCCGAACGGGCGCACGGCAAAGCCGGCTGCGAAGCCGAGCAGTGTGAAGATGAAGCCGGCCGTGGGATTGACGCCGGAAAAGAAGCTCTTGCTGATGAAGGCCGCGAGCGAGCCGGCCAGGTAGAAGTCGTACCACTCGAACACGGTGCCGAGCGACGACGCGAAGATCACGCGTTTTTCGTCGCGGGTCATCGGCGCGTGCGAGACTTGTCCGCCAACGGTTGCCATAGATGTCTCCAGTATTGATATGCGTGTGGTCCGTCGGGCAGGCGACGCTAAAGACCCGCGGTCCTGCGGAGCATTATTGGAATGGAAACTTACGGGCTTCTGACGCGCGTGTGGGTTTCTGAGGGAGGTGTCGGAGTGGGGTCTAATCAGTTATGTTCGGCAAACTATTCGATAAGTTCGCGCATTGATGGTCAAATGTCTTTTAACGCGCGAAATTGAGTTTGCGTATTGCGTATCGGATAAGGGTAAGTCCCATCCCGCTTTTCTGACGTGATCCGTCAGTTTCCGGGTGGTTTTGCCGCCCAAGCGGCGGCGATGCCGCTCAAGCTTTCGCGCGCAGCCGCAGCGTCACGCGCACGAGCGTCCCGGCGAGTCGCGGCGTGTCTTGATAGACGTGATCGTCGATGGCGAGCGTGCCGCCGTGCATCGTGGCGATCTCGCGCACGATCGCGAGCCCGAGACCGCTGCCTTCGCCGTCGCGCCCGAGAATGCGGTAGAAGCGCTCGAACACGCGCTCGCGCTCGGCGGCAGGAATGCCCATACCCGTGTCTTCCACTTCGAGATGGACCACGCCCGCCGCGGGTTCCGGCCGCACGCGCACGGTAATGCGCCCGCCCGCAGGCGTATAGCGGATCGCGTTGTCGATGAGGTTCGAGAGCATCTCGCGCAGCATCACCGGGTTGCCGTCCACTTCGACGCGCGCCACCGCTCCGTCCTCGTCCTGCTCGCTCCCGTACGCCGTTTCGGGGCCTTCGTAGCCGAGGTCCATCTGTTTGGCGAGCGCCGGCTGCACCCAGTCGCGCACGGCGTGGCGCGCCACGTCCGCCACGTCGACCGGCGTGAAGATCTGCCCGGACATGCGGTTTTCCGCGCGCGCGAGTGCGAGCAGCTGCGTGACGAGCCGCGCGGCGTGCTCGGAGCTTGTCGCGATCTGCTCGAGCGAGCGGTGCACTTCGGCAGGCGCGTCCTGGCGCAGCGCGAGTTCGGCCTGGGTGCGCAGACCCGCGAGCGGCGTCTTCATCTGATGGGCGGCGTCGGCGATAAAGCGCTTTTGCAGCTCCATGTTCTGTTCGAGCCGCGTGAGCAGGTCGTTGAACGAGGTGACGAGCGGCTCGATTTCGGGCGGCGCGCGGCGCGCTTCGAGCGGCGAAAGATCGTCGGGGCGGCGCATGCGGATGTTCGACTGCAGCGCGTGCAACGGCGCGAGGCCCCGCGAGAGACCGAACCACACGAGCAGGATCGCGAGCGGCAGGATCACGAACTGAGGCAGGATCACGCCTTTGATGATGTCGTTGGCCAGTTGGCGGCGCTTGTCGAGCGTTTCTGCGACCTGCACGAGCACCGGTTGACCCGGCCGGTCGCCGGCGCTCAGGTGCGTCGGCTCCACTGTTGTATAGGCGACGCGGATGTCGATGCCACGCAGCGTGTCGTCGCGGAACTCGACGAGACCGGGCGGCGGGCGGTCGTCGTCGTGCGGCAGCGGCATGTCGCGATCGCCGCCAATCAGCTCGCCGCGGCTGCCGAGCACCTGGTAGAACACGCTGTCTACGTTGTCGGCGCGCAGGAAGTCGCGCGTGGAGGCGGGCAGTGTGAGTTCGGCCACGCCGTTGACGGGCTGGATCTGGCGCGCGAGCACATAGGCGTCGGTTTCGAGCGCGCGGTCGAAGGGGCCGTTGGCGATCGACTTCGCCACGAGATACGTGACCGCGATGCTCATCGGCCAGAGCAGCAGCAAGGGCGCGAGCATCCAGTCGAGAATCTCGCCGAAAAGCGAGCGCGGGCGCGCCTCGGCGGCGGCTTCGGCTTCGTCGGGCGGGGCGAACGGGTTGGCGTAGCGGGCGTCGCGCGCGTCGTCGTCGAGGGCGTCGGCCGTGAATGCGGACGCGCCCGATGTGTTTTCGCCGGCTGTGCTCGCGGCGCCCTTGGGCGGCACGGCGCGCGCGATGGGAGGACGCCCGGCCATCTTCGACTCCGCCTATTTGAAATAGTGGCTGGCGGGCATCGCCGGCGTGGCGTCGGGTGTGCCGGTCTCGGCGCGTGTGCCTGGCTGGCTCGCGCCGGCGTGCGTTTCCTTCGCCTCCTTTTCGAGGCAGTAGCCCAGTCCGCGCACCGTCACGATGCGCACGCCGCCGGTTTCCAGCTTCTTGCGCAGCCGGTGCACGTAGACTTCGATGGCGTTGTTGCTGACTTCCTCGCCCCACTCGCACAGGTGATCGACGAGTTGCTCCTTCGACACGAGCCGCCCGAGCCGCTGCAGCAGCACTTCGAGTACGCCCAGTTCGCGCGCCGAAAGATCGAGCACCTGGTCATTGATGCGCGCGATGCGCCCCACCTGGTCATACGAGAGTGCGCCATGCCGCACCACGGTCGGGCCGCCGCCCGCGCCGCGCCGCGTGAGCGCACGCACGCGCGCTTCGAGCTCGTTGAGCGCGAAGGGCTTGGCCATGTAGTCGTCGGCGCCGAGGTCGAGGCCTTTCACGCGCTCGTCCACACTGTCGGCGGCGGTGAGGATCAGCACGGGCAGGTTGGAATTGCGCGCGCGCAAACGGCGCAGCACTTCGAGGCCCGGCATTTTCGGCAGGCCCAGATCGAGGATCAAGAGGTCGAACGACTGCATCGACAAGGCAGTATCGGCATCCACGCCGCTACGCACGTGATCAACGGCATAGCCCGATTGGCGGAGTGATCTCACGAGCCCGTCCGCGAGTATGCTGTCGTCTTCGGCAATGAGGATTCGCATGTTGCGCCAACGTCGCTTTCGAGGCCCTTTGACCTCGTAGCACCGGCGCCGCGCCGCGTCTTTGAAGGCGCGGCCAGGCGACGCGCGGCGGTCTCCCGAAATTCGCGGTTCTGGATCGCCAGAAAGGCTTGCCAAAACCACTGTTTTTTTATACAGTGTCTGCGTTCGTGTGCATTAGCCCGAATGAGGCGTGCGCATGGTCACGAGACGCCGTTCATCATAGCAAAGGACGATTCATGGAAGATAGCAAGAAAGGCTCGGCTGGGCTGACTGCTGAAAAGAGCAAGGCGCTGGCCGCCGCGCTCGCGCAGATCGAAAAGCAGTTCGGCAAGGGGTCGATCATGCGACTCGGCGACGGCGAAGCGGTCGAGGACATCCAGGTAGTCTCCACCGGTTCGCTCGGCCTCGACATCGCGCTTGGCGTGGGCGGTTTGCCGCGCGGCCGCGTGGTCGAGATCTACGGTCCGGAATCGTCGGGCAAGACCACGCTCACGCTGCAGGTGATCGCCGAAATGCAGAAGCTCGGCGGCACGGCGGCGTTCATCGACGCGGAACACGCGCTCGACGTGCAATACGCCGCCAAGCTCGGCGTGAACGTGCCTGAACTGCTCATCTCGCAGCCGGACACGGGCGAGCAGGCGCTCGAAATCACCGACGCGCTGGTGCGCTCGGGCTCGATCGACATGATCGTGATCGACTCGGTCGCGGCGCTCGTGCCGAAGGCCGAAATCGAAGGTGAAATGGGCGACTCGCTGCCGGGTCTGCAGGCGCGTCTGATGTCGCAGGCGCTGCGCAAGCTCACCGGCACGATCAAGAAGACGAACTGCATGGTGATCTTCATTAACCAGATCCGCATGAAGATCGGCGTGATGTTCGGCAACCCGGAAACCACCACGGGCGGCAACGCACTCAAGTTCTACTCGTCGGTGCGTCTGGACATTCGCCGCATTGGCTCGATCAAGAAGAACGACGAAGTCATCGGCAGCGAAACGCGCGTGAAGGTTGTGAAGAACAAGGTCTCGCCGCCGTTCCGCGAAGCCGTGTTCGACATTCTGTACGGCGAAGGCATCTCGCGTCAGGGCGAAATCGTCGACCTCGGCGTGCAGGCCAAGATCGTCGACAAGGCGGGTGCGTGGTACAGCTATAACGGCGAGCGCATTGGCCAGGGCAAGGACAACGCACGCGAATTCCTGCGCGAGAACTCGGACATCGCTCGTGAGATCGAAAACCGCATCCGCGAATCGCTGGGCGTGAGCACGATGCCGGCCGGCGTCGACAATTCCGGCGAAGTCGAAGTCGCCGACGAAGAGTAAATTCTTCAGGCTCTCGTAGATAAGGCAAGCTGATGCGCAAGGGCGGGTCACCTACGTCCTCGCCGTCCGGCGATCAGGCTAACTCGCGTGCGGGTTCGCCTGCTGACCGGGGTGCCGAGCGGCGCCCCGCCGTGAAGCCTGCCGACGCACGCATGAGCCGTTCAAGCCGCGACGCCCAGGCGGGCGATCGCGGCTTTGCGCATTCTGGCGCGCCATATTCCGCGCCCGCCGATCTCAGCGACGATGGCGGCGCGGTCTTCGAAGTGCCGTTCGAGGCTTTCTTCGGCGGGACCAATGAATCGGCGGAAAACGCGTCATCAGAGCCGCCGCCGTTCGAAACATCATTCAAGCGCTCGCGCCGTGGGCCTGGCGAAACCGCTCGCGAATCCAGCGCACCGCAAGCCGATCAATACGAGCGCAGCTCGGTCACCCGTGCCGCACGCGCGAGCGAGCGCGAAAAAGCATCCACGGCAAAGCAGCGGCCCGAGCGCTCCCTCAAGGGTCGCGCGCTCGGCTATCTTTCGCGCCGCGAATACAGCCGCGCCGAACTTTCGCGCAAGCTCGTGCCGTACACCGAAGACGCCGACGCACTCGAAGCGCTGCTCGATTCGCTCGAGCGCGAAGGCTGGCTCTCCGACGCGCGCTTTGCCGAAAGCGTCGTGCACCGGCGCGCGGCGCGCGTGGGGGCAGGGCGTATCGTGAGCGAACTCAAGCGCCACGCCGTGGGCGACGCGCTCATCGAAGAGGTGAGCACGCAACTGCGTGAGACCGAACTCGCGCGCGCCCGCACGGTCTGGCAGAAGAAGTACGGGCAGTTGCCCGAAACGCCCGCCGAACGCGCGCGCCAGGCGCGCTTTCTCGCGGCACGGGGCTTCTCGATGTCGATCATCGGGAAGATCCTCAAGGGAATCGAGGAAGACTGGTCCGACAATTGAGCCGGCCGTCTCGAAAAATCCGTACAGACATGTCCACGCCAGGCCTGTGTGTTCGCGGCTGTCTCAAATACCCGGTATGTTAAAATCGCGAGGTTTTCCAATCCGGTCTTACCTTTAGCATGCCGCTTTCTCCGCCCGTGCCCCGCCAGTTGCGCCACCAGCGCGCCATTCGGGCGGTTGCCTATGAGCGCGAAGACGGCCTGTGGGACATCGACGCGTGCCTGACCGACCACAAGCCACGCGACGTGCCGCTCGCCGCCGGTGTCCGGCCCAATGGTCTGCCGATCCATGAACTCTGGCTGCGCATTACGATCGATCGCAAGCTCAACGTCGTCGACGCAGAAGCGTCGTCCGACTGGGTGCCTTACGACGGTCAGTGCCAGAACGCTCATCCCGCCTATCGGGCCCTTATCGGGCTCAATCTCCTCCAGAACTTCCGCCGCGAAGCGGGCCGGCTCCTCGCCGGCACGGTTGGCTGCACGCACCTCACAGAAATGTTGGGCGTATTGCCGACCGCAGCGATCCAGGCGTTCGTTGGAGAAGTGTGGGACACATCGAATGGCTCGCCGGGTGAAGCGCCCGGACCGGAACACGGCAAGACCGCCGGAGGCATTGAGGCCGACGGTGAAAAGCCGCCCTTCCAGCTTGGCCGCTGCCATGCGCTGCGGTTCGACGGGGAGGCGGTGAAGCAGTTTTATCCGCGCTGGTATGGCCATGTGCCGCGTTCAATAGAGCGCGGCGCTGAAACCCCCAGCGTGCGCGACAGCCGGAGCCCGGGCCAAGAGGGCAGGGCCGACGCCGTCTCGCATGAATAACAACAGCGGAATCGAAGTTCACTCCAACTCTCAGACTGAAGGAATCACGCATGAAGATTCACGAGTACCAGGGTAAGGAAATCCTGCGGAAATTCGGAGTCGCCGTCCCGCGCGGCATCCCGGTGTTTTCGGTGGATGACGCGGTCAAGGCCGCTGAAGAGCTGGGCGGTCCGGTTTGGGTCGTCAAGGCACAGATCCACGCAGGTGGCCGCGGCAAGGGCGGCGGCGTGAAGGTTGCGAAGTCGCTGGAACAGGTCCGCGAATACGCGAACCAGATCCTCGGCATGCAGCTCGTTACGCACCAGACCGGTCCGGAAGGCCAGAAGGTCAAGCGTCTGCTGATCGAAGAAGGCGCTGACATCAAGCAAGAACTGTATGTCAGCCTCGTCGTCGATCGCGTGTCGCAGAAGATCGTGCTGATGGGTTCGAGCGAAGGCGGCATGGACATCGAAGAAGTCGCCGAAAAGCACCCGGAGCTGATCCACAAGGTCATCGTCGAGCCGTCGACGGGTCTGCTGGACGCCCAGGCTGACGACCTCGCCGCGAAGATCGGCGTGCCGGCTGCTTCGATTCCGCAAGCGCGTGAAGTCCTGAAGGGCCTGTACAAGGCATTCTGGGAAACCGACGCGTCGCTGGCCGAAATCAACCCGCTGAACGTCTCGAGCAACGGCACCGTGACCGCACTCGACGCGAAGTTCAACTTCGACTCGAACGCGCTGGCACGTCACCCGGAAATCGTCGCGTACCGCGATCTGGACGAAGAAGATCCGGCTGAAATCGAAGCGTCGAAGTTCGACCTCGCGTACATCTCGCTCGACGGCAACATCGGCTGTCTCGTGAACGGCGCGGGCCTCGCCATGGCCACGATGGACACCATCAAGCTGTTCGGCGGCGAGCCGGCGAACTTCCTGGACGTGGGCGGTGGCGCCACGACCGAGAAGGTCACCGAAGCGTTCAAGCTCATGCTCAAGAACCCGGACCTGAAGGCGATCCTCGTGAACATCTTCGGCGGCATCATGCGCTGCGACGTGATCGCAGAAGGCGTGATCGCGGGTTCGAAGGCCGTGAACCTGAATGTGCCGCTCGTCGTGCGCATGAAGGGCACGAACGAGGACCTCGGCAAGAAGATGCTGGCCGATTCGGGCCTACCGATCATCTCGGCAGACAGCATGGAAGAGGCTGCGCAGAAGGTTGTCGCAGCTGCCGAAGGCAAGTAATTTTCACCGGACACGAATGGCGTGATGCCGGCGCGAACACCGCAACGCAAGAAGCGGTCTGGCGCGACGCATAACGCCAAACGAACAGAGGTCAATACATGTCGATTCTGATCAACAAAGACACCAAGGTCATCACGCAGGGCATCACCGGCAAGACCGGTCAGTTCCACACCCGCGCTTGCCGTGAGTACGCGAACGGCCGCGAAGCGTTCGTCGCTGGCGTGAACCCGAAGAAGGCCGGCGAAGATTTCGAAGGCATTCCTATCTACGCGAACGTGCGTGAAGCGAAGGATGCTACCGGCGCGACCGTTTCGGTCATTTATGTGCCGCCGGCAGGCGCTGCCGCTGCGATCTGGGAAGCCGTCGAGGCCGACCTCGATCTCGCGATCTGTATCACGGAAGGCATTCCGGTTCGCGACATGATCGAAGTGAAGGACCGTATGCGCCGCGAAGGCCGCAAGACGCTGCTCCTCGGCCCGAACTGCCCCGGCACGATCACGCCGGACGAGCTGAAGATCGGCATCATGCCGGGTCACATCCACCGCAAGGGCCGCATCGGCGTCGTGTCGCGTTCGGGCACGCTGACGTATGAAGCGGTTGCCCAGCTGACCGCGATCGGCCTCGGCCAATCGTCGGCAGTCGGTATCGGCGGCGACCCGATCAACGGTCTGAAGCACATCGACGTCATGAAGATGTTCAACGACGATCCGGATACGGACGCCGTGATCATGATCGGCGAAATCGGCGGTCCGGACGAAGCCAATGCCGCCGAGTGGATCAAGGACAACATGAAGAAGCCGGTGGTTGGCTTCATCGCGGGCGTCACGGCGCCTCCGGGCAAGCGCATGGGCCACGCCGGCGCGCTGATCTCGGGCGGTGCGGACACGGCCGACGCGAAGCTGGAAATCATGGACGCGTGCGGCATCAAGGTCACGCGCAATCCGTCGGAAATGGGTCGTCTGCTGAAGGCGATGCTGTAAATTCGAAATACACTGGCGCTTGTGCATCATGCATGCGCGGGCGGCCAGCG
This sequence comes from Paraburkholderia sp. J11-2, assembly GCF_905220185.1. NCBI lineage: Bacteria > Pseudomonadati > Pseudomonadota > Betaproteobacteria > Burkholderiales > Burkholderiaceae > Paraburkholderia > Paraburkholderia sp. J11-2. The sequence goes on from NZ_CAJMYY010000015.1 coordinate 106,687, forward strand.
TTTTTTGATATGCTTGCGGAATCCTTTCACGAGGTTTCCGAACAAAAAGCGAGGGAGCCAGTCATGGCCTCCTCGCTTTTTTATTTGGCTCGATATCTGAGCCCATCCTGAATTCCGGCTGAGTTTTCGTTTCCATGCTCGAGTTTTTCGCGACGCTCCACTGGGGCGCGGTCATCCAGATCATCGTCATCGACATCCTGCTCGGTGGTGACAACGCCGTGGTGATCGCGCTCGCCTGCCGCGACCTGCCTGCGCAGCAGCGCATGCGCGGCATTCTGTGGGGCACCGCCGGCGCGATCGCGCTGCGCGTGGTGCTGATCGCCTTCGCTGTCGTGCTGCTCAACGTGCCGTTCCTCAAGTTCACGGGCGGCCTGCTGCTGCTGTGGATTGGTGTGCGGCTGCTCGCGCCCAGTCATCTCGAGCACGCCAACGTGAAGCCCGCCGACAAGCTGGTGGGCGCGATCAAGACGATCATCGTCGCCGACGCGGTGATGAGCCTCGACAACGTGGTCGCGATTGCGGGCGCCGCCGAATCCGCCGATCCGCAACACCGCATTGCGCTCGTGATCTTCGGGCTGATGGTGAGCATTCCGCTCATCGTGTGGGGCAGCCAGCTTGTGCTCAAGCTGCTCGACCGCTACCCGGTGATCATCACGCTCGGCGCGGCGCTGCTCGGCTGGATCGCGGGCGGACTCATCATCAACGATCCCGCCGGCGACCGCTGGCCGCTGCTCGATACGCCCGCGGCCGAGTACGGCATGTGCGTGGCCGGGGCGGTGTTCGTCGTTGCGCTCGGGACCTGGCTCAGGCGCCGCAACGCGCGGCGGGCCGCGGCGCAAGGGCCGCAATCCCACTGAGCACTGAGCGCGCATGGCTGTGCCATTGCGCCTAGGCCATCTGGCCGACTGATGGGCAAACCGGGCCGCCGATACGATCAAGACGCCTGTTCACGACTGTGAGCAGGCGTTTCTTGTTTCAGGAGCCCTGACGATGACCGTATCTGCATTTCCCTTGAGCCCGCCGCCGGGCAACCACTGCGCGTGTTTCGCCCGTCTCTCGCGCCTCGCAAGCCTTGCCTCCCGCTGGACCGCACGTGGCTTCACGCTGATCGAACTGATGATCGTGCTCGCGATCGTCGGCGTGATCGCCGCTTACGCCATTCCCGCCTACCAGGACTACCTCGCCCGCAGCCGCGTAGGGGAGGGTCTCTCGCTCGCGGCTTCCGCGCGGCTTGCCGTGGCGGAGAACGCCGCGAGCGGCAACGCGTTCGGCGCGGGCTACACGGTGCCGCCCGCCACACGCAACATCGAGTCGCTGCATGTCGACGATACGACCGGTCAGATCACCGTCGCCTTCACCTCGCGCGTGGCGCCCGAGGGCAGCAATACGATCGTGCTCGTGCCTTCGGTGCCGGACAACGCCGATGCGCCCACCGCGCGCGTCGCGCTCGCGCAGGGCAGCGTGCAGGGCGGCACGCTCACGTGGGAGTGCTTCGCAGCGGGCAAGACGGCTTCCTCGCTCGGCGCGCCCGGAGCGGGCCCGTCGCCGGCGGACGCCGCAACGCTGGCGGGCAATCTTGCACCGCCGGAGTGCCGCGCGTAGGGGTTGCGCGTGGGTGCGGGTGCGGTCGAACCGGCTGCACCCGCACAGCGGGGGAAAAGTTTTGTATAGTGCCCGGTTGCTGAACGGCCCCGCCCAACCATGCCTTCCAATTTTGCGCGTTACCTTACGTTCGTCTTGCTGGCCCTCGCGTTGACGCTGCCTTATGCGGTCGTCAACCACACCTATCCGATTCCCACGTTCTATGCGGAATTCGTTGCACTGACACTTTATGTGCTGATGGGTGCTGCCACGTTGTTGCTCGTTCGCCCGGCGCGCTCGGGCGAGGGCTTCGCGTCGCCCACGGTCGCGCTCGTGCCGCTTTTATTCGGCCTGCTGCTGGTCGTGCAGACGTTCGCGTTGCCGCTCGCCGAGCCCTCGATGAACTGGCTCGGCGCGGGCTACCTGCTCGCCGCCGTGCTGGCGACGCACGCGGGCTACACCATCACGCGCGCGCGCCTCATGCAGTCGGCGCTCGTGTGGGGGGCGTTCGCGCTGCAGATCGGCGGCCTTTTCGCCGTATTCACCCAGGTGATCCAGCTCTTTCACCTGGAAACGAAGGTCACGCCGCTCGTGGTTGCGTACAACATAACGGTGGATCGCCGGCCGTTCGGCAACATGGCACAGGCCAATCACCTGGCCACGTATATCGCCTTTGCGATGGCCGGTGCGATGTACCTTGCGCTCACGCGGCGTCTGAACATTCTGCTCTGGGGCGTGCTGACCGCGATCTATTCCGGTGGCCTCGCGCTCACGGTGTCGCGCGGGCCGTGGCTGCAGATGGGCGTGATTTTCGTCGCGGGCCTGTGGATCGCGTTCGCGGGCTGCCGTACCGAAGCAGGCGAGGGGCGCAGCTTCGGTGCGCAAGGCCAGGCGTCGGCGGGTTCGGGCCACAAGCCCGGTGGCGTGCGCGCCTGGATCATTCCGGTCGTGCTCGTGCTGATCTTTTTCGGCATGAATGCGTTCGTGCGCTGGGCCAACGTCCACTACGGCCTGGACCTTGCTCAGTCGGCCGCCGAGCGCATGAAGGACGCGAGCCAGATCGCGCCGCGCCTCGCGCTGTGGCGCTACGGCTGGACGATGTTCAAGTCGCATCCGGTGCTGGGCGTCGGCTGGGGCGATTTTCCGATGCATCAGTTCGAGCTGGTCCGCTCGCTTGGCGGCGTCGAGATCGCCAATAACGCGCACGATATTTTCCTCGACCTGCTCGCGAAGACCGGCATCGTCGGCCTTGCCATCGTCGTGATCGGGCTCGTCGCGTGGTTCGTGCGTGGGCTGCGCGCGCCGCACACCGCCGAGCGCGTATTCGGCTTCATGCTGATCGGCGTGCTCGTTATGCATGCGCTCGTCGAGTATCCGCAGCAGTACATGTTCTTCCTGCTGCCGGCGATGTTCGTTTTCGGCCTGTTGGAGACCAAGCCGCTGCGTATTCTGCCGTCGCGCGTCTCGCTCGGCGTGTATGCGGTGATCGTGTTCGGCGGCGTCGCGGCGCTGTACCCGGTGCTGCGCGACTACAACCGCGCCGAGGTGCTCTATTACGGGCAGCATCCGGCACGCGACTACGGCGACGACCCTTCGCGCCTGTTCGGCGCCTGGGGCGACTACGGCATGGCGACGCTGTTGCCGATGAATGCCGCGAGCCTTTCGAGCAAGCTTTACGCGCACCAGCGCGCCATCGCGCTGCTGCCCGGAGAAACGGTGCTGCGCCGCTACGCCGTTTTGCAGGCGCTGGATGGCGATACGGCGGGCGCATTCGATACGGTGGAGCGCCTGCGCATTTTCGCGATGGAACTGCACGACTGGCCGACCCAGCTCGCTTCGCTCTATGGCTTGCTCGACGAGCAGCCCACGCTTGCGGACTTCAAGGCGCAACTCGTGAAGAAATATGGCACGCCAGCGAAGTCGGTCGAAGAAGACGACGAGGACGATTCGGACGACTAAGCCTCAAGGCGCGCGCATGAAGCGGCGGCTTGTCGCCGCGTTCTGCGCCGCGCCTTTGGCAATCAAAGCTCGGAGTATTTCGCGGCGCTGCCTTTCGCCTTCTCCACGGGGTAGCGCTGCGCGTTCAGCGTGAGCTTTTCGGCTGCCGCATCGACCAGATCGATCCCCGCGGTATGCGCGACCAGCAGAAGGTAGATGAACACATCCGCGCATTCGTGCTTGAGGTGCGTGAGTTGCGCGGGATCGGCGAGCAGGGCGTCGATCTGCGCGTCGGTCTTCCACTGCACCGTCTCTAGCAGCTCGCCCGCCTCGATGCTCGTGGAGACGATCAGGTTGCGCAACGTGTGAAACTGTTGCCAGTCGCGCTCGTCGCGGAACGCCAGAACCTGCGCGCGCAGTTCGTCGAGAGTCATGGTTTCAGCGCTCCGCCACCCAGTCCCCCGACTTCCCGCCGTGCTTCTCCAGCACGCGCACATCGGTGATCGTCATGCCGCGGTCCACCGCCTTGCACATGTCGTAGACGGTCAGCAGGCCGACCTGCACGGCAGTCAGCGCTTCCATCTCCACGCCCGTGCGGCCGAGCGTTTCCACCTGCGCCGTGCAGTGGACGCCGGGCAGCGCTTCGTCGAGCACGAAGTCCACCTTCACGCGCGTGATCGCGAGCGGGTGGCACAGCGGAATCAGATCCGAGGTGCGCTTTGCCCCCTGGATCGCGGCGATGCGCGCAACGCCGATCACGTCGCCTTTTTTCGCGTGGCCGTCGCGGATCAGCGCGAAGGTTGCCGGCAACATGCGGATCGTGCCGCTCGCGAGCGCAATGCGCTTCGTCTCTGCCTTGCCGCCAACGTCGACCATGTGGGCGTCGCCGGCTGCGTCAAAATGCGTGAGTTCAGGCATGGTGGGTTCTTCCTTGAGGGGTACCTATCTTAACAGTGCGGTAAGCAGCGCTTTCTGCGCGTCTTACCTGGTCGCAAGGGTTGTAAGCAGGGCTACAATTGGCCGGTTAGCACACGCGAGCGCAGGGGCGGTCCGCACCGGGCGCGCCGCCGTGCCGGTGTTCCGCCTTCCCCGATCCTGTCATCAATGCGTCTGAAACGGCTGCTTGCTGCATGGTTGTGCGCGTCGCTCGCGGCTTCCCCGCAAGCGTACGCGCAGGCGTCGAATGCCGCCGTGCTCAATCTCGGCGCGGCTTCGCCAGCGGCCACGAAGCCTGCCGCGAAGCCCGCACCGGCCTCCTCCGGCCCCGCGCTGAATGCGCCCAGTACGGCGCCCGCACTCGTCAGCGGCCCATTCGACGACACGGCAGACGCCGTCATTCCCGCCTCGATCGCGCAAGGCGTGTTCGGCACCTATGGCGGGGCGCAGAGCCGCTTGGCGGCACCGGGCCAATCCGCCGCATCTTCCGCGAGCGGCAACGCCAGCGTGCGCGCTCCCGCCTGGGTGCCGCAACTGCCCGACCTCGGCGACGGCTCGGGCGGCGCGCTCACGCCGCAGGCCGAGCGCCGCATCGGCGAGCGCGTCATGCGTGAGATTCGCCGCGACCCCGACTACATTGGCGACTGGCTCGTGCGCGACTACCTCAATGCGGTCGCCGCGCGCCTCGAGGCGGCCGCGAGCGCGCAGTTCATCGGCGGTTACCGGCCCGACTTCGATCTGTTCGCGATCCGCGACGGCCAGATCAATGCGTTCTCGCTGCCGGGCGGCTTCATCGGTGTGAACTCGGGGCTCATCGTCGTGACGCAAACTGAATCCGAGCTGGCTTCGGTGCTCGGTCACGAGATGGGTCACGTCTTGCAGCGGCACATCGCACGCATGCTTTCGCAGAGCGAGCGCTCCGGGCTCGCGGCGCTGGCGGGCGTGCTGTTCGGCATTCTCGCCGGCGTGCTCGCGCATAGCGGCGACCTGGGCGCCGGGATCGCCCTCGGCAGCCAGGCCTATGCCGTGGACAGCCAGTTGCGTTTCTCGCGCGCCGCGGAGCACGAGGCCGACCGCGTGGGCTTCCAGCTGCTCACGGGCGCGGGCTACGACCCGTGGGGCATGGTGGCGTTTTTCGAGCGGCTCGAACGCGATTCGATGGAAGACACCGGCGTGCCCGCCTACGCGCGCACGCACCCGCTCACTGGCGAGCGCATCGCCGACATGCAGGACCGCGCGCGCCGAGCCGCTTACCGCCAGCCGCGCCAGGCGCCCGAGTACGGTTTCGTGCGCGCGCGCGTGCGCGTGCTGCAGGACCGTACGCGCAACGAGTACATCGACGAGGTTTCGCGTCTGCGCTCGGAAATCGAGGACCGCACGGCGCTCAACGTCGCTGCGAACTGGTACGGCATTGCCTACGCGCAAATGCTGCTCGAGCGCTACGACGATGCCACGGCGTCGCTCGCGAACTCGCGCGCGGCGTTCGCGCAGTTCGAGGCCGCGGACGGCAGTAAAACACGCAACTCGCCGAGTCTCGACGTGCTCGCCGTCGATATCGCGCGGCGCTCGGGCCACGCCGACGACGCCGTGCGGCTAGGCGAGGCCGCCCACAAGGCGTGGCCGGATTCCCACGCGGCCACCGACGCGCTACTGCAGGCGCAGATCGCGGCGCGCCGCTTCAAGGAGGCGCAAGCGCTCGCGCGCAGCCAGACCGAGGCCGAACCGCAGCAAGACGCATGGTGGCTGTATCTGGCGCAAGCGAGCGCAGGACTCGGCGACGCGCTCACGCAGCATCGCGCGATGGCGGAGAAGCTCGCGCTAGACGGCGCCTGGCCCTCAGCCATCCGTCAGCTCAAGGAGGCGCGCGACATGAAATCGGTCGGCTACTACGATCTGTCGACCATCGAAGCGCGCCTGCACGACTTCGAGGCGCGCTACAAGCAGGAGCGCCAGGACGAGAAGGATGAGGGCCGCGGCTGAGCCGGCGCTCAGTCTTTGGATGCAGGCCGCGTGCCGCTGCGCTCCGTGGCCTGCGCTTCGCGCTCCGCGCGTGCCGGGCTCGTTACGAAGGCAAAGCGCGCGCTCACGTCGGCACGCCTGATCGGCTGCAGCGGCAGCGCGGCGCCGGCGCGCCAGTGGAAGGTGCCGCTGTGGGCGTCGTCCGCGAGCGTGGCGTGGTCGGTGAAGAGGTCGAGGTCGTGATCGTGCAGCAGCGCCGCGCGCGGCGGCGTGCTCGCATCGGCAAAGATCACGCTGCCCGCTTCGTCTAGGTAGGCGGCCACGGGCTCGAACGCTTGACCGCCCTGATCCGTGAGCGTCAGCGCGTCGGCACTGCCGTCGTGACCCGCGGCAAGGCGCACGATCCACGGCGTGTATTCGAGTTCGACATACACGCGCTGCGGCCCGTTCTGGAAGTACCACTGGCCCTGTTCATCGCGCTCGTAATTGCGGTTGATGAAGCCGAGCAGCGCTTCGTGGCGGATCGCCGTGCCGGGGGCATGCTGCGCCTGGGCGGCCTCGTCGCGCATGCGCCAGTTGCCGCGTGCGTCGAGCAGCAGCCAGCCCGTGCAATGCGGGACGTTGGGCCAGCGCGCGAGCGCCTGTTTGACGATGTCATCCATGAGAAACGAAAGGCGAGAGATAAGAGAACACGCGCTGCGCGAGCCAGTCGCTGCGGCCCGGGAACGGTCCCGTCATGAAGCCGACGTGGCCGCCGTGCGCGGGCTGATCGAGCTCTACGGCGGCGCTCACCTCGTGGCGCGCGGGCAGCACCCGGCCCGGCAGGAAGGGATCGTTGCGCGCGTTCAGCACGAGCGTGGGGACGACGATCTCGCCGAGCTTCGGGCGGATCGTCGCCTGGGTGTAATAGTCGTGGGTGTCGCGAAAACCGTGCAGCGGCGCGGTCACGACATTGTCGAATTCGTACATCGTGCGGCTCGCGAGCACGGCTTGTGCGTCGAAGAGACCGGGGTACTGCTCGAGTTTCTGGAGCGCCTTGACCTTCAACGTCTTCAGGAAGCTGCGCGTGTAGATCATGCCGAAGCCCTGCGTCAGCATCTCGCTGCCCGCATGCACGTCGAGCGGCGTGGAGATCGCGGCGGCGGCCGAGACGATCGCGGCGTCCTGGCGGCGCTGCGCGAGCCAGTGCAGCAGCACGTTGCCGCCGAGCGACACGCCCGCGACGACGAGCGGCCCGGCGTGGCGGGCGGCGAAGCGGCGCAGGACCCAGTCGACTTCGGCGGAATCGGCGAGATGGTAGAAGCGCGGCAGCAGGTTCAACGGGCCGCTGCAACTGCGAAAGTGGGGGATCGCCGCGTGCCAGCCGCGCGCGTGCGCCGCCGCGGCGAGCGCGCGCGCGTAGTGCGAGCTCGAGCCGCCTTCCAGGCCGTGGAACAACACGAATAGCGGCGCGCCGTGTGAATCCGCGCCCGTGCTCCTGCCGTCCAGCCAGTCCACTTCGATGAAGTCGCCATCTGGCGTGTCCCATCGCTCGCGCCGGTAGGCGGGCGCGGGCAGGCGCGAGAAAAGCGCCGGCACGATGGTCTGGATGTGCGCGCCGGGCAGCCAGAACGGCGCGCGGTAGTCGGTATCGTCGCTGGCGCCGAGCAGGGCAGCCTGGGCCTCGAGCGCGGCGGCGACGCGGGCCGCCTTGCTGGGCTTGCTGGTGTCGTCGGTCGTACTCATGACTGCCCCCTGCTTTACGCCTTTATTTCAGTGCAGCGCGCCCTGGCCGTGGCGCAATTTGGCCGAGAACTGGGTGGCTGCGTCGTCGGGCATGCGGCTCGCATGAATGTGTGCGATACGCCACTCGCCGCGCTCGTGAACCATCACATAGGTCGTGAAGACCATGGTGGGAATCGCGCTGGGGTCGACCGGACGATGCGCTTCCACAATCGCGTAGACCACGGTGCCGAGGCTGTCGTACACGCGGATATCGAGCGGCTCGATCGACACCGGCGCCGCTTCAAGCTGCGCGGCGAGACCCGCGCGGATGCTCGACAGGCCGTGCAGATGCGCGCCTTCCGCGGTGATGCAGCTCACGAATTCTTCATCGATCCACAGACCCATCAAGCTGTCGATGTTGACTTCCGCGACGGCCTGGTAGTACGCGTTGAGGGTGTCCGCGGCGGCTTCGAAGATGTGGGCAAAACGTGGCATGGCTCGTTGGTCTTGTGCGCCCGGTGTTGCACTTGGCGTGTACCTGGCGCGGGTTGGCGGATGAACGGTTGCGTCGCTTCGCGTCTGGCGCTGCGTTGCGCGCGTGTTGCCGCGAGCATGCCGCTTTCGCGAGACAGGTCTGTGACGTGCTCCGATGCGGCGCTTCGGTCTCTCCCGCGCCTCGATGCCTCTATTGGGCGCGCGCAACGTGCGTGGCGTCCGTTGCGTGGCGCACATCCATTTGCGTGCGCTTCGTTTTCAGCGTGGCGGGCGGCACACAGCCGCCCAGCGCTGGCTGGCGATGTTTCCGGCTGTCCTATCTCTGCCCGAGCAGCATGCCGCGCAGGTCGCCGAAAACTTGCTCCGGGCTCAGTTCGCGCAGGCAGTTCAGATGCCCGAGCGGACACTCGCGCGCAAAGCAGGGACTGCATTCGAGATGAAGCCATTGTACCTTTGCAAGCTCGGACAAGGGCGGGGTGTGGCGCGGATCCGTCGACCCGTACAGCGCGACGAGCGGGCGGCGCAGCGCGGCGGCCACGTGCATCAGGCCCGAATCGTTGGTCACCACGGCGTTCGCGCGCGAGATCAGCGCGCACGCTTCGCCGAGCGCGGTCTGCCCGCACAGGTTGCGCACGTTCGGCGCGCGATCGGCAATGGCCTGGGCGAGCGGGGCGTCCTTCGGCGAGCCGAGCGCGATGATCTGCGTGTACGGGAACGACTGGCCCACCATCTTCGCGAGCGCCGCGAAATGCTCGGGCGGCCAGCGCTTGGCGGGGCCGTACTCGGCGCCGGGGCAGAACACGAGCAGCGGCACGCGCGTATCGAGATTGAAGCGCGCCGACACGCGCGACGCCTCATTCGGGTCCGACTCGAGGCGCGGCATCGGCAGGTCGTCGGGCACGGTCGCGCCGGGCGCGTAGGCGAGCGCGGCATAGTGCCTGACCATGGGCGGGCGCTCGTCCTTCGGCGGATTCGCATGGCGCACGTTCAAGAGGCCGTAGCGATTCTCGCCCGTATAGCCAATGCGCAGCCCGATATTGGCGAGCCACGGGATCAGCGCGGACTTGAGCGAATTGGGCAGCACGTAGGCGGCGTCGTAGCGCTCGGCGCGCAAATCGCCCGCCAGTTGCCAGCGGCGCAGCAGTTGCAGCTTGCCATGGCCGAGGTCGGTGGCGTAGACGTCGCGGATCTCGGGCATGCGCTCGAGCACGGGCGCAACCCAGGTTGGCGCGAGCGCATCGATCTGAATGCGCGGGTGCAGTTTCACGAGCCGCGAAAAAAGCGGCTGCGCCATCAGTGCGTCACCGATCCAGTTCGGTGCGATTACCAGCGCGCGGCGCATCGGGAGTCAGGGTCCGGAGAGGGTAGAGGTTGCACGCAGCTTGACCGTTTTGGGAAATCGGGGCGAGCGCGTGAAACGCGGTTAATTCAACGAAGCGGTTAGCGTGACGTCCCGCCGGCATGCCGGCGGGCGTTAGCGCAAGTGCAGCCTGGTGCTTCGTGGCGATGTGCGTAAAGCCCGCAGCGCGCCGCCGTTTTCATGGCGGCGCGCGACGGGCAGGGAAGCACGGGGAATGTCGCAGGAGTGAAGTGTCTTCACCCGGCGGCCATGCCCGCACGAACGAAACCAGCGCGAGCGCGGCTTCGCGCCATTCGGCGCGAGCCTCGCGACGCGTCAGTGGCCGTGGACGACCTCGCCCGCGCGCAGCTTGTAACGCGTGCTGCAGTACGGGCACTTCGCTTCGCCGTGCGTCACGTCGAGGAACACGCGCGGGTGGTTGCTCCAGCGCGGCATCGACGGATTCGGACAGTAAGCGGGCAGATCCTTGGCCGAAAGTTCGACCAGCGGCATTTCCTTGATTTCGCTCATGAGGACAATTCTCTGTGTAGCTGTGGGGGCCGGGCGTTGGCTCGCCCGGACCTTTCTTTCTTAGACCTTCGCGAGCCAGTGCGCGTACTTCTCGTTCTTGCCCGACACGACGTCGAAGAAGCCCGATTGCAGCTTCTCCGTGACCGGGCCGCGCGAGCCGCTGCCGATGGTGCGGTTGTCGAGCTCGCGGATCGGCGTGACTTCGGCGGCGGTGCCGGTGAAGAACGCTTCGTCGCAGGTGTAGACCTCGTCGCGCGTGATGCGCTTTTCGATCACCTGAATGCCCATGTCGCGCGCGAGCGTGATGACCGTGTCGCGCGTGATGCCGTCGAGGCACGACGAGAGGTCAGGCGTGTACAGCTTGCCGTTGTTGACGAGGAAGAAGTTCTCGCCCGAGCCTTCCGACACATAGCCGTCCACGTCGAGCAGCAGCGCTTCGTCGTAGCCGTCGGCGGTGGCTTCCTGGTTGGCGAGGATCGAGTTCACGTACCAGCCCGAAGCCTTGGCGCGCACCATCGACACGTTCACGTGATGGCGCGTGAACGACGAGGTCTTCACGCGGATGCCCTTGGCGAGGCCGTCTTCGCCGAGATACGCGCCCCACGGCCACGCGGCGATCGCCACGTGAATGGTGTTGCCCTTGGCCGAAACGCCGAGCTTCTCCGAACCGACCCAGATGATCGGGCGGATGTAGCACGATTCGAGCTTGTTCGCGCGCACGACTTCGAGCTGCGCGTCGGCGAGCGTCTTCGCGTCGAACGGCACGTCCATCTGGAAAATCTTGGCCGAGTTGAGCAGACGCTTGGTGTGCTCGGCGAGGCGGAAGATGGCGGTGCTGCCGCCGGCGGTCTTGTAGGCGCGTACGCCTTCGAAAACACCCATGCCGTAGTGCAGCGTGTGGGTCAGCACGTGAATGTTGGCGTCGCGCCAATCAATCAGCTTGCCGTCCATCCAGATCTTGCCGTCGCGGTCGGCCATTGACATACGATTCTCCAGACAAGTGCAGTAAATATCGGGCTGATACAGCGTGCTTCGCCGCGCGCCGCGTGGCTGCGGTTGGCAAAGACGAATATTTTAGCGTCATTTGATGCCTGCCAGCGCGCCCGCGGGCGTACGGGGCGGGGTTTTCAAGCAATTTTAGGGTCGCTTCGCGGTGCTTTTGGCTAATTTTTTTCGGCCTGCGTGCATGCTGCGTCGCAGCAAATCCCGCGAAAGCCCGCCTGGCGAGCAGCGTCTGCCCAAATACGGGAGATTCGCCTGGACACGTCTCAGATCGTCCTGGCTATCAGCTAAAATACCGATCTCGCAATTCGATGCCGGCTCGTGCCAGCGACGAGCAGCGACCCGGAGCAGCGACCCGAGACAGCGTCAGACCGGATCCCGCGCCGTGCCGTTGAGCACGTCTTGCCGCGCCAGAATCAGGCCCGCGGCGCCGCATCGCCTTGCCACCGCCTTCCCACCATCAAGATGACATGCCCATGAACAAGGTTCTGCGTCTTTCCGATCTGATCTCCGAAGGCAAATTGAAGGGCAAGCGCGTATTCATCCGCGCCGACCTGAACGTGCCGCAGGACGACAACGGCAACATCACCGAAGACACCCGCGTGCGCGCTTCCGTGCCGGCCATCAAGGCCGCACTCGACGCCGGTGCGGCCGTCATGGTCACCTCGCACCTGGGCCGCCCGACCGAAGGCGAGTTCAAGCCCGAAGACTCCCTCGCACCGGTCGCGAAGCGCCTCGCAGAACTGCTTGGCCGCGACGTGCCGCTGGTTGCGAACTGGGTGGAAAACGGCGTGAACGTCGAGCCGGGCAACGTGGTTCTGCTCGAAAACTGCCGCGTCAACAAGGGCGAGAAGAAGAACTCCGACGAGCTTTCGCAAAAGATGGCGAAGCTCTGCGATATCTACGTGAACGACGCGTTCGGCACCGCCCACCGCGCCGAAGCCACGACTTACGGCATCGCGAAGTACGCGCCCACGGCCTGCGCGGGCCCGCTGCTCGCAGCGGAACTCGACGCGCTCGGCAAGGCGCTTGGCGCGCCCAAGCGCCCGCTCGTCGCGATCGTGGCGGGCTCGAAGGTCTCGACCAAGCTCACCATCCTCAAGTCGCTCGCCGAGAAGGTCGACCAGCTGATCGTGGGCGGCGGCATCGCCAACACGTTCATGCTGGCGGCGGGCCTGAAGATCGGCAAGTCGCTCGCTGAAGTGGATCTCGTCGACGACGCGAAGGCCATCATCGAAGCGGCGCGTGCGCGCGGCGCCTCGGTGCCGATCCCGACCGACGTCGTGACCGCCAAGGAATTCTCGCCGACGGCCAAGGCCGAGACGAAGAACGTGGCCGACGTGGCCGACGACGACATGATCCTCGACATCGGCCCGGTCACCGCCAACGCGCTCGCCGCGCAGCTCGCGCAGGCCGGCACGATCGTGTGGAACGGCCCGGTCGGCGTGTTCGAGTTCGACCAGTTCGGCAACGGCACGAAGACGCTCGCGGACGCCATCGCCAACTCGGGCGCGTTCTCGATCGCAGGCGGCGGCGACACGCTCGCGGCCATCGCGAAGTACAACATTGCCGACAAGGTCAGCTATATCTCCACCGGCGGCGGCGCCTTCCTCGAGTTCCTCGAAGGCAAGAAGCTCCCGGCGGTCGAAGTGCTCGAAACGCGGGCGGCTGGTTAAGTGGCGCCGCGAGTCCCGGCGAAGTCGGCGAAAGCCGCCGCCATGAGCAAACTTCCTCGTGCAGGCGCACAGAAGTCGCGCAGCGCAGCCGGGGCCGCAGCAAAACAAACGGGGCGCGCAGCGCCCCATGCAGAGACAGAGACGGCGCGGGCGCACGCGTCGCCCGCCGCCGCTGCCGCTGCTGAAACGGACTGTGCGGCGACGCAGTCGACCGCTGAATCGACAGCCGCACAGAATCCGACCGGGCGCACAGCCACGCCCGAACCGAATACGACTACGCATGTAGCAAGCGCCGCAGGGGCTCGTGTGAGCCCCGCAGCGCCCTCCAAGAAAGCGACGCCGGGCTCACCCGGTGCGCGTTCCGGCGCGTCCGCACCCGCGGCGCAACCGGCCAGCACTTCTCGCAGCAACGGTTTTCCCAGCGATCCTATCCAGACGAGGAGACTCATGCATCGCGCCACCAAGATTGTCGCCACCATCGGTCCGGCTTCCAGCACGCCGGACATCCTGCTGAAAATGATCCGCGCGGGACTGGACGTGGTGCGCCTCAACTTCTCGCACGGCACCGCCGACGACCATCGTCAGCGTGCTGAAATGGTGCGGGACTGCGCCCGCCAGGCTGGCCGCGAAGTTGCGATCATGGCGGACCTGCAAGGCCCGAAGATTCGCGTCGGCAAATTCGAGAACGGCAAGACGACGCTCGAGCCGGGCCAGCCGTTCATCCTCGACGCCGAATGCGAACTCGGCAACGACGAGCGCGTCGGTCTCGACTACAAGGACCTGCCGCGCGACCTGAAGCCGGGCGACATCCTGCTGCTCAACGACGGCCTCATCGTGCTCGACGTTGCGCGCGTGATCGGCAGCGAGATCCACACCATCGTGCGTGTGGGCGGCGACCTGTCGAACAACAAGGGCATCAACCGCCAGGGTGGCGGCCTCACGGCGCCCGCGCTCACCGCGAAGGACATGGAAGACATCCGCACGGCCATGTCGCTCGGCGCGGACTTCGTCGCCGTGTCGTTCCCGAAGAACGCCACCGACATGGAAATGGCGCGCCAGCTCGCGAACATCGCGGGCGCGCCGTACGGCATCAAGCCGAAGATGATCGCGAAGATCGAGCGCGCCGAAGCCATTCCGGCGCTGCAGGAAATTCTCGATTCGTCGGACGGCATCATGGTGGCCCGCGGCGACCTGGCCGTGGAGGTGGGCAATGCCGCCGTGCCGGCGCTGCAAAAACGCATGATCCGCATGGCGCGCGACTCGAACAAGCTCGTCATCACGGCCACGCAGATGATGGAGTCGATGATCCACGCGCCGGTGCCCACGCGCGCCGAAGTCTCGGACGTCGCCAACGCCGTGCTCGACGGCACGGACGCCGTGATGCTCTCGGCCGAATCGGCGGCGGGCAAGTACCCGGTGCAGACCATCGAAGCGATGGCCGCGATCTGTCTGGAAGCCGAAAAGTCGGAGCAATCTGAACTGGACAAGGACTTCCTCGACCGCACCTTCACGCGTATCGACCAGTCGATCGCCATGGGCGCGCTGTTCACGGCCTACCACCTGGGCGCGAAGGCGATCGTCGCGCTCACGGAATCGGGTTCGACCGCGCTGTGGATGTCGCGTCACTGGACCCATGTGCCGATCTTCGCGCTCACGCCGCGTGCAGGCAGCGAGCGCGCCATGTCGCTCTACCGCAATGTCACGCCGCTGCATCTGGATACCAGCAGCGACCGCGACACGGCGCTCCAGCAAGCCATCGAAGTGGTGGTGAGCAAGGGCTACGCAGCGCGCGGCGATATGGTCGTGCTGACGGTGGGCGAGCCGATGGGGCAGCCGGGCGGCACGAACACGCTGAAGATCGTGCGCGTGGGAGATGTGCTGTAACTGCGGTGCTGTAACTGCGGTGCTGTAATCTCGCGGCGATTTTTTTCGCTTTATTTTCGAGACTTCCGAAAATAAATCACGTTGGCGCCGACTGGTATCACATTGGTATCAGATCGGCGCTAAATCGGTGTCATTTAGACGTCTTTTCCCCGCAATTGCAGCCTGTACGCCGTAGAAACGGCGCGCGGGCTGTCAACTCTTTTTGCACCTTCTCGCGGTTTTGACGCTCCGATACGCCATTTTCATGCCAGTTACGTGCCTGGCGCCGGGAACGCACCCGCTTCGCGATAAAATCACGCCATCGAGCCCGCGGCAGGTCACGCGGGCGGCGGCTGCCAGGCCGCCCTCGACCGGCTGCGCAAGACAGTCGGCGGCAGAAGAATTCGTTTCAAATCAAAGGAGTAGCAACAATGCCTCTCGTATCAATGCGTCAACTGCTCGACCACGCGGCTGAACACGGTTATGGCCTGCCGGCGTTCAACGTGAATAACCTGGAACAGGTCCAGGCGATCATGGAAGCGGCGAACCAGGTGGGCTCGCCGGTGATCATGCAGGCATCGGCCGGCGCGCGTAAGTACGCGGGTGAGCCCTTCCTGCGCCACCTGATCGAAGCTGCAGTCGAGTCGTATCCGCATATCCCGGTCGTGATGCACCAGGACCACGGCCAGTCGCCGGCGGTTTGCATGGCCGCGATCCGCAGCGGTTTCACGAGCGTGATGATGGACGGCTCGCTCGAAGCCGACGGCAAGACGGTCGCATCGTACGAGTACAACGTCGATGTCTCGCGCAAGGTCGTGGAAATGGCGCACTCGATCGGCGTGACGGTCGAAGCGGAACTGGGCGTGCTCGGTTCGCTGGAAACGATGAAGGGCGACAAGGAAGACGGTCACGGCGCCGAAGGCACCATGACGCGCGAGCAGCTCCTGACCGATCCGGAGCAGGCTGCCGACTTCGTGAAGCTGACCCAGTGCGACGCACTGGCCATCGCGATCGGCACCTCGCACGGCGCGTACAAGTTCTCCAAGAAGCCCACGGGCGACATTCTGTCGATCCAGCGCATCAAGGAAATCCACGCGCGCATTCCGAACACGCACCTCGTGATGCACGGTTCGTCGTCGGTGCCGCAGGAACTGCTGGCCGAGATCCGCGAATTCGGCGGCGACATGAAGGAAACGTACGGCGTGCCGGTGGAAGAGATCCAGGAAGGCATCCGTCATGGCGTGCGCAAGATCAACATCGACACCGACCTGCGTCTGGCGATCACGGGCGCGATCCGTCGCTATATGTATCAAAACCCGTCGAAGTTCGACCCGCGCGACTACCTGAAGCCGGCTCGCGAAGCCGCGAAGAAGGTGTGCGTGGACCGCTTCCTCGCGTTCGGCTGCGAAGGCCAGGCTGGCAAGATCAAGCCGGTCTCGCTCGACAAGATCGCCGAAAAGTACAAGTCGGGCGAACTCGCGCAGATCGTTCGCTAAGCGGGCTTCTGTGACAGGCGCGCCGGCCGGATCCGGCGGGGCGCCTGGGCGGCCCCGCCTGGGTGGCCCCGCCTGAAGTTGTACAAAACATCGCCGTTTCCGCCTGTTTTGGGGGAACGGCGATGGGCTTTTCCGGGAAATTTGCCGGTTTTTGGTTTACCCTCGCAATACCTTCGGTTTTACGCTGTCCTGGCGCGGTTGCAACCGCGATTCCGGACCGAACCCGCCTTCCGTTTCGATTGTCCTTTTAGCGAATCACGACGATGTCTACCCTTTACGAATCCACGCTCCGCTCGCTGCCGCTTCTCGGCCGCGGCAAGGTCCGCGACAACTATGCCGTGGGCAACGACAAGCTGCTGATCGTCACCACCGACCGTCTGTCGGCGTTCGACGTCATCATGGGCGAGCCGATTCCGCGCAAGGGCGAGGTGCTCAACCAGATGGCCGATTTCTGGTTCGAGAAGCTCAAGCACGTCGTGCCGAACCACCTCACGGGCGTCGTGCCTGAAACCGTTGTGGCCGCCGACGAAGTCGAGCAGGTCAAGGGCCGCGCCGTCGTGGTGAAGCGCCTCGAGCCGATCCTCGTCGAAGCCGTGGTGCGCGGTTATCTGGCCGGCAGCGGCTGGAAGGACTATCAGGCAACGGGCGCCGTGTGTGGCGTGGAACTGCCGCCGGGCCTGCAGAACGCGCAGAAGCTGCCCGAGCCGATTTTCACGCCGGCAGCGAAGGCCGAAATGGGCCACCACGACGAGAACATCACGTACGAAGAAATGGAGCGCCGCATCGGCACCGAGCTGTCGCGCACCATCAAAGAAATTTCGATCAAGCTGTACAAGGAAGCGGCCGACTACGCGGCCACGCGCGGCATCATCATCGCCGACACGAAGTTCGAATTCGGTCTCGACAACCACGGCCAGCTGTATCTGATGGACGAGGCGCTCACCGCCGACTCGTCGCGTTTCTGGCCGGCCGACCAATACCAGGTGGGCTCGAACCCGCCGTCGTTCGACAAGCAGTTCGTGCGCGACTGGCTCGAAACCCAGGACTGGAAGAAGGAGCCGCCGGCACCGAAGCTGCCCGACGAAGTGATTGAAAAAACGTCGGCGAAGTATCAGGAGGCGCTCGAGCGTCTTACGGGTCAAAAGCTCGCCTAAGCGAGTGCGCGAAAAGTAAATAGAGGGAAGAAGGAAGCACAATGAGCGAAGTTCAGACGGCTCACCAGCACGCGGCGCCGCTCGTCGGCGTGTTGATGGGCTCCAGCTCCGACTGGGACACGATGAAGCACGCGGTCGCGATCCTGCAGGAGTTCGGCGTCGCGTACGAGGCCAAGGTGGTCTCGGCGCACCGCATGCCCGACGAGATGTTCGAGTACGCGGAAAAAGCGCGCGAGCGCGGCCTGCGCGCGATTATCGCGGGCGCTGGCGGCGCGGCGCATCTGCCGGGCATGCTGGCGGCCAAGACCACGGTGCCCGTGCTCGGCGTGCCGGCGGTCAGCAAGTACCTGAAGGGCGTGGATTCGCTCCATTCGATCGTGCAGATGCCCAAGGGCGTGCCGGTTGCGACCTTCGCCATCGGCGAGGCGGGCGCGGCCAATGCGGCGCTCTTTGCCGTCTCGATCCTGAGCGTCACGAACGCCGAATATGCGAACAAGCTCGCGGCGTTCCGCGTGCGCCAGAACGAAGCGGCGCACGCCATGGTGCTGCCCCCGCTTTGATCGTTCCGCTTTGATCGCCCCACGCGCCGCGGCCACCCCGCGGCCGACCACGAAGATGACTCCTGACAACTCTCCGGTTTCACCGATCCTGCCCGGCGCCTGGCTGGGCATGGTGGGTGGCGGCCAGCTCGGCCGCATGTTCTGCTTTGCCGCACAGGCGATGGGCTACCGCGTCGCCGTGCTCGATCCCGACGCGACGAGCCCCGCGGGCACCGTGGCCGACCGCCACATCTGCGCCGCCTACGACGACGAAGCCGCGCTCACCGAACTCGCGCGCCTGTGCGCGGCCGTCTCGACCGAGTTCGAGAACGTGCCCGCGGCGAGCCTCGACGCGCTCGCGAAGTCGACCTTCGTGAGCCCGGCTGGGCGCTGCGTTGCCGTGGCGCAGGACCGCATCGCCGAGAAGCGCTTTATCGCGGCGGCCGGCGTGCCGGTCGCGCCGCACGTGGTGATCGAGTCGTCGCAGGCGCTTGCCGGCATCGACGATGCGGCGCTCGCCGCCGTGCTGCCGGGCATTCTCAAGACCGCGCGCATGGGCTACGACGGCAAAGGCCAGATTCGCGTGGGCAACGCCGAGGAGGTGCGCGAGGCGCATGCGTCGCTCGGCGGCGTGCCGTGCGTGCTGGAAAAGCGCCTGCCGCTGAAGTTCGAGGTGAGCGCGCTGATCGCACGCGGCACGAACGGCGCGGCCGTGGTGTATCCGCTCGCGCAGAACACGCACCGCAACGGCGTGCTGTCGCACACCATCGTGCCCGCACCGGACGCGAGCCCGGCGCTCGTGCAGCAGGCCCAGCAGGCCGCGATCCAGATCGCGGCGAAGCTAGGCTATGTCGGTGTGCTGTGCGTGGAGTTCTTCATCCTCGAAGACGGCTCGCTCGTCGCCAACGAAATGGCGCCGCGCCCGCACAACTCCGGCCACTACACGACCGATGCATGCGCCACGAGCCAGTTCGAGCAGCAGGTGCGCGCCATGACGGCCATGCCGCTCGGCGACACGCGCCAGCACTCGCCCGCCGTGATGCTCAACATTCTCGGCGACGTGTGGTTCCCCTGCGCCGTGGGCGAGGCGAAGCCGCAGAAGGGCGCCGCGCCGGTCACGCCGCCGTGGGACCAGGTGGCCGCGATGCCGGCCGCGCGCCTGCATCTGTACGGTAAGGAAGAAGCGCGCGCGGGTCGCAAGATGGGCCACGTGAACTTCACCGCGCCGACGCTCGACGAAGCGCGTGCGGCCGCACGCGACTGCGCGCGCCTGCTGCACATCGCCACGAGCTGAGGTTGGGCCCGAAGTTGAGAAATGCCATGTCTGACCAGCAGAACGGGCCGCACGAAGGCACGCCGAATTTGACCGACGCCGATATCGAAGCGGCCGCCGCGCTGCTCGACGCGGGCGAACTGGTCGCGTTCCCGACGGAGACCGTCTACGGCCTGGGCGGCGACGCGTCGAACCCTGAAGCCGTCGCGCGTATCTACGCAGCCAAGGGCCGGCCGGCGAACCATCCGGTTATCGTGCATCTGCCGCCCGGCGGCGATCCGACGTACTGGGCGGCGCAGTGGCCCGAGGCGGCGCAAAAGCTCGTCGATGCCTTCTGGCCCGGCCCGCTTACGCTGATCGTCAAACGCCACGAGCGCATTCCCGACGCCGTGAGCGGCGGCCAGGACTCGGTGGGGCTGCGCTGCCCGTCGCATCCGGTTGCGCAGCAGCTGCTGGCGGCGTTTTCTGCGCGCCGCGGGGGCCATGGCGGCGTGGCGGCGCCTTCGGCGAACCGCTTCGGCCACGTGAGTCCGACTACCGCGCAGCACGTGCGCGACGAATTTGGCGCGGCCGTGCATGTGCTCGATGGCGGCGCGTGCGACGTGGGAATCGAATCGACGATTCTCGATCTCTCGCGCGGCTTTCCCGCGTTGCTGCGGCCTGGCCACGTGACGCCGCACGATATCGCGCGCGTGCTGGGCGAGGCGCCGCGCTTGCCCGACGGTTCAGACGCCACGGCGCCGCGCGCCTCGGGCACGCTCAAGGCGCATTACGCGCCGCGCACGCCGCTCGCATTGCTGCCGTTCGAGGCGTTGGAGCCGTTGCTCGCAGCCGCGCGCGATGCTGGCGAAACGGTGGCGCTGGTGGCGCGCGCCTCGCGCGCGGGTGCATGGGCGCAAGCGCCAGGCGTGCACTTCGTCGCCGCGCCGGAAGAGCCGCAGGAATATGCGCGCGAGCTGTATGGCTTGCTGCGTGCACTCGATCGCGCGAATGTCTCGCGCATTCTCATCGAAAAGCTGCCCGAGACGATCGAGTGGATCGCCGTCAATGACCGGTTGGGGCGGGCGGCGGCGGCGTTCGAGGCGCGGCAGTAGGGCTCAGCACGTTTGCCCGCGTTCAATGAGAAACACCCCACGAACCTGACGGTCCGTGGGGTGTTTTTTCTGGCACCGGAAGATCCGGTGCGCGAGGCTCAAACGAGGTTGATCACGGCGCCTTGCCGATGCCCGCAGCAGCCAGCTGCGTTTCGGCGAACGTCGCGAATTGCTGGTGCAGTGCCGTGGTCGGGTGCACGAGATCCGCGAACATGTAGGTCGTAGGCGCGTTGGCCGTCGTCAGCGTTTGCGGCGAGCAGAACAGCGAGCTGCCGAAGCTCTGACCGTATGCCTGCGCGTAGGCGTTGATGGTGGCTTGCGGCGTCGTGGCCGGGTTCAGCCCGAGCGTTGCCTGCGGGTTGGCGAGCGCATAGTTGGTCGCGCTGGTCGCCATGGCCGTAAGGTTGCAGGCCGTGTCCGTATTCGTCACGGTGAAGCCGAGGCTTGCCGCGTTCTGGACCGACTGGTCGAGCCACGAGAACGTATCGACCAGCACGACCTTCTTCGCCTGCACGTCGGCCGCGGTCGCCTGAATCAGCGTCAGGTTGTACATCGCCGAAATGAGCGAGAGTGCCTGGTCAGCCGAGCTTGCGGAGCCGGGCGTTGCGCCGATGGCCGCATCGGCCTTCAGCGCGGCAGGCGTCTTGCCGATGTCGGGTACCAGGGCGACAGCGATCTTCGGATTGCCGGGAACGATTTCCGCATGGACGATGCCACCCAATGTGGCCGCTGCTGTCAGGACCGGGATGATGGACGAGAAGGCGGACTGATTTGCCTTCACGAGCCCAAGCGCGACGTACGCGGGTACGAGCGCCGTAGCCTGAGCCTGCGTGAAGCCTTCGCTCATCAGGGCCGTGACAGCGGCAGTCTGGTTCGCAGCGACAGTGGCCGTGAAATTGTTCGCAACGAGTGCGGCGCCGAACAAGGCCAGGTTCGTCTGGCCGCCGCCTGTCGGCACGTCCAGCAGGTTCAGGATTTCATTCGCGCCGCCTTCCACGAGCACGAGTTGACCCGCGTTGAAGCTGCCGTGCTGCGCCAGATACTGCTGAACTTGCCAATCGACCGGTTGCTCGCTCGCAGCGGCGATCACGGCGCTGGTATTCGCCACGCCGCCGCCCGTCACCAGCGCGCCGCCTTGCGCGTAGTCGAGCCCGCCCGTTGCCGTGAGCGGCAGACCGAAGCCGCCTTCAAAGGCCGGCGAAAGCGTGTTGCCGAAGTACTCGGACACATGCTGTGCCCAGACTTCGCCCGGGTTGGTCGTGAAGCGGCCGCCGCCGAAGCCCGGCAGAATCTGCTCCGAATACGTGCCCGCGTCGGTCAAGCTCGTGCCGAACGCCACCACCTGCAAGTTGACGCCCGACGGCGGCGGCGTGCTCGCGTTGTTGTTGCCCCCTCCGCTGCTGCCACCGCAGGCGGCGAGCAGCGCAAAGGCTGCGCTCGCAACAGCGATCTGGGTGGCGCGCAACAGCGTACGGTGTCTCGGTCCTTGATGCTTCATATTCACTTCATCTCCTCTGTGTGTGGCCTTTGATGCCATGCCTGCCTACTCATGCAACGGGGGCTCGCGGCACGTGCACCCGTTGTCGATGTTGTTTTCGTTAGTCGGCCTTGCATGCACCCCCTGCATGCTGCTTCCAGGTGAGGGCCAAGGCCGACAGACTACGCAATCTCTCAGCTACTGCGCGACCCGAACTCACCCTCGGTGTTGTTTTCCGGCACGCCGCGCGGTGTTCCCGCCGTCGCCGATATTGCCGATATGACGGTTGCAAGACGCAGCGCGTCGTGGCGCTCGCACCAATCCGGCGGCGCGAACAGGGCGGCTGCGCGCGAACGCCAGTCGGGCATGCGCGCGAAGTCCCGCGCCATCGCGAGCCATTCGTGAAACGTCGCCTTGAGCGGATTGCATGATGCGAGCGGCTTGACGATGCCGTAGTCGGGCGCGTCGTGGGCGTCTTCCTCGACATAGCTGCCGAACATGCGGTCCCAGATCGCGAGCACGCCGGCGTAATTGCGATCGATATAGCGTGCATTGCGCGCGTGGTGAACGCGATGCATCGACGGCGTGTTGAACACGTATTCGAGCCAGCCGAGCTTGCCGGGCTGACCTATCGCTTGCGTGTGCACGAAGAACTGGAACGCGAGATTGACGAGCACGATCGCGACGATCTGCTCCGGTGTGAAGCCGAGCATGGCGAGCGGAATCCAGAACACCCACATGCCCGCAACGGGATACATGAGGCTCTGGCGAAACGCCGTCGACAGGTTCAGGCGTTCCGACGAATGGTGGACGACGTGCGCGGCCCAGAGCCAGCGCACGCGATGGCTCGCGCGGTGAAAGACGCAGTAGAGCAGGTCCTGCGCGACAAAGAGCGCGAACCACGCGACGAGGCCGGGCTGCCACGAAACGAGCCGGAAGTGCCGGTAAACATAGGCATAGACGGGGATCGCAACGAGCCACGCCAGTTTGTCGGCGCCCTGATGCATGAGCGCGAGCGCGGCGTTGCACAGCGTATCGGGCCACGCGTAGCGGGCGCTGTCGGGGGTGTCGTTCGATGCAGCACGGGGCCGCGTGCGGGAGAGGTACCACGCTTCCCAGCCGATGCAGGCGAGAAACACGGGAGCGA
The DNA here is from genome assembly GCF_905220185.1 of Paraburkholderia sp. J11-2. Lineage (NCBI taxonomy): Bacteria > Pseudomonadati > Pseudomonadota > Betaproteobacteria > Burkholderiales > Burkholderiaceae > Paraburkholderia > Paraburkholderia sp. J11-2. The sequence continues at coordinate 129,891 of NZ_CAJMYY010000015.1, forward strand.
GGGCGAGCAACAGCCATTGCGCGTCGAACTGCACGAACGTCGTCCTCCTTGTCCCGTGGGCGGCGCTGGCTGGCAGCGCGGCGGTTGTAGTCTCGTGTCTTTTCGGCCGCGTTGATGCGCGTTCTTGTGCGTGCGCGGCTCGATTGCCGTACGCGTTTGACAGATTTTTGTGACGCGCCTTCGGCCTTTGCCCGTCAGGGTACACGCCTCGCGCCCAGGACGGGCGGCGCTTTGCTAGAGGAAAACTTCGAGCCCGGCGCAGGGCGTCGGGCTCGAACAAGGTACGCGGGGACAGGTCCGCGGCGTGCGCTCAGCGTGCACTCAGTGGCCACGCCGTGCGCAAATTGCGTGCGCTGAGCGCCGCATCAATGCGCGCCGCGCCGACCGGCCGGAGCCTTGTGCGACGCTTTCGCGACCTTCGACGCCTTCGCCGCGCGCTTGGGATGCGGCTCGACGTACACGGGCTTCTCTTCGGGCATGCCCTTGTAGACCCACTCGAGCAGCGCATCGTGCGCGGCGCGTGCGGCCTCGGCGCGCGGATCGTTGATGAGGCTCACCACGATCCAGCTCTCGCCATTTTCGGCCGCCACGTAACCGGCGATCGCGCGCACGTCGCGCAGGGTGCCCGTCTTGATATGCGCGTTGCCTTCCACGCCCGCGTTGGTGAGGCGGTTGCGCATCGTGCCGTCCACGCCGACGATCGGCAGCGAGTCGATGAACACCTGCGCAACGGGGCTCGCGTTGGCGTTTTGCAGCAGATTCGCGAGCGAGAGCGCGCTGATGTGCTCTTCGCGCGAGAGGCCGCAGCCATTGTCGAGCACGAGTTCGGGCATGTTCAGGCCGCTGCGCCGCAAGAACGCGTTGACGGCCGTGGCAGCCTTGGCCGTGGTTGAAGGCGGTTTGGCAGCAACCGCGCCGAGCGTGAGGAACAGATTGCGCGCCATCACGTTGTTGCTGAACTTGTTGATGTCGTGCACGACGTCCGCGAGCGGCGGGCTCTGGTGCACGGCGAGCAGACGCGCGCGCGGCGGCACGACGCCTTCACGCACCGTGCCGGCGGGCGTGGCGAACAGGCTGCCGCCCGCTTGCTGTCCGATTTGCTGCCCGGTTTGTTGTGCGGATTGTTGCGCGGATTGTTGCCAGAGCGCGAGGAACCCGTCGGCGAAGAACGTGCTGTGGTCCACGGGCGCGGCCATGTTGAGCGTGCGTTCGCCGCAGCGCATGGCGTAGCTGCCGGCGAAGCTCGCGGTGACGACGCCATTGCCGCCGGGCGAAACCTGCGGGCTCGGCAGCATGCCGCCGCACGCGCCGGCGCGCCCGCGGATCTGGTTGTCGATCTGCCACTGCGCAACGGGCGGCACCACGTCGATCGATACGCCTTCGCGCGAGGGCGAGAACGTGAACGAGACCGCCTTGAATGCGTACATCAGCGGATCGGGGCCGACGTTGTAGGGCGCGCTATCGTCGCCGTCGAACGAGGGCAGGTCGCGCGTGGACGGATCGAATTCGCTCTTGTCGAGCACGAGCGCGCCGTCGATGCGCGCGACACCCGCCGCGCGAATCTTCTGCACGAGGTCGATCAGCTCTTCGGGCACGAGCTTCGGGTCTCCGGTGCCCTTGATATAGAGATTGCCGTGCAGCGTGCCGCCCGCATCGATTTCGCCGTCGGTGTAGGCGCTCGTTTTCCAGCGATAGTCGGGACCGAGCATCGCGAGGCCGCTCCACGTCGTGACGAGCTTCATCGTCGAGGCGGGCATCATGGGCTGGCCGGCGTTCACGGCGACGCTGGGCTGGCGGTCGCCAACCTTTTCGATCACCACGCTCACCGACGAGAGCGGCACGTGCGCGCGCTCGAGGCCCGCCATCACGGTGGGCGGCAGCACGGTGGTCACGTTGACCGTGGGCACGCGCGCGCCTTCGGGCTGCGCGTACGCGGCGGGCGCGGCGGCGAAGCTCGCGGCGAGCGTGGCGCAGGCCAATGCGAGGGCGAGCGGTTTAGGCTGGCGCGGTGTGGCGGCGGCGAAATGCGTGCGGTCGGTGCGCGAGGCAGGCAGTCGGAACAACGAGCGTAGGCGGGACAGCGAAGCGGGCAGCATGAAAAGCGTTCGGGCGAGTGCGGGGGCAGTGCATGGGCCGGGCGTGGCGCACGGAAAGCGGGGACTCGCCGGTGCTGCGCGCGGGCGCGAAAATTAGGGCAGCGTGTGATTCGTGGTGCATGCGCGATGCGCTAGCGTGAGCGTTGCACGAAGCCAGCTCGCGCGCATCGCGGCCGAATCACGAGTGAAGCGCCGCAAAAGCGCACATTGTAAAGACCTCGCGCCGCGTGCGCGCATTGCAGGCGAGAAAACGTCGCACATTGCGTGGCGTGGTTCAAACACCGCCCGCGACGCGCGCCAATGCATCGCGACCGGCTACGCGCCGCAGCGGCGCCGCGCTCCTGTTCAGGCGCTAGAATGCACGCATCTGTCATCCATTCACGCTGCGCGACGCGCCGTCGCCGTGCGGCCAACATTACGATGCGCATACTGCTAGTCGAAGATGACCGCATGATCGCCGAAGGCGTGCGCAAGGCGCTGCGCGGCGAAGGCTTTGCGGTCGACTGGGTCGAGGACGGCGACGCCGCCCTCTCGGCCGCGAGCGCGGATTCCTACGATCTCATGCTGCTCGATCTCGGATTGCCCCGCCGTGACGGCCTCGACGTGCTGCGCACACTGCGCGCGCGCGGCGCGGCGCTGCCCGTGCTGATCCTCACCGCGCGCGACGCTGTCGCCGATCGCGTGAAGGGGCTCGACGCCGGCGCGGACGACTACCTCATCAAGCCGTTCGACCTCGACGAACTGGGCGCGCGCATGCGCGCGCTGATCCGCCGCCAGTCGGGCCGCAGCGACTCGACCATCCGCCACGGCTCGATCACGCTCGATCCGGCCTCGCACCAGGTCACGCAGGACGGCTCGCCCGTTGCGCTCTCGGCGCGCGAATTCGCGCTGCTCGAAGCGCTGCTCGCGCGCCCGGGCGCGGTGCTCTCGAAAACCCAGCTCGAGGAGAAGATGTACGGTTGGGGCGAGGAGATCGGCAGCAATACCGTCGAGGTTTATATCCACGCGCTGCGCAAGAAGCTCGGGGCCGATCTGATCCGCAACGTGCGCGGCCTCGGCTACATGATCGCCAAAGACGCATGACGCGCGCAGGAGACCCACTTAGCCGATGAGTTCCATCCGACGACAACTGCTGTTCTGGCTGCTCGCGATCGTCGTTGCGGGCGTGGGGCTCGCGGGCTGGCTGATCTATCGCCAGGCGCTCGCCGAGGCCAACGAGCTGTTCGACTACCAGCTGCAGGAAATCGCCGAGGCGCTGCCCTCCGAGCCATTCAACGAGATCCTCAGTTCGCGCGATACCGGCGACGAAGGCATCGTGCTGCAGATCTGGAATCGCAATGGCGTGCTCATGTACTACTCGCATCCGCGCGCGCCGCTCGCGCCGCGCGCGGAACTCGGCTTTTCGACGGAGCGCACCGATCGTGGCGACTGGCGCGTGTACGGCGCCATCGTCGGCGACAATGTCGTGCAGCTCGCGCAGCCCGTTTCCGTGCGCAACCGGCTCGCCGCGAACGTCGCGTTGCGCACGCTCTGGCCGCTCATCGTGGTGCTGCCGTTTCTCGGCGCCGCCGTCTGGATCGTGGTGGGGCGCGGGCTCAGGCCGCTCTCGCGCGTTGCGCTCGCGCTCGACACGCGCCACCCCGAAGCGCTCGACCCGCTGCCCGAAGAGCGTCTGCCGCGCGAAGTCACGCCGCTCGTGCATGCGTTGAACGCGCTGCTCGAGCGCCTTGCGCAGGCCATCGACACGCAAAAGGCCTTCGTTGCCGATGCCGCGCACGAATTGCGCACGCCGCTCGCGGCCGTGCAGATCCAGGCGCAACTCGTTGCGCGCGCAAAGGACGATGAAACGCGCCGCGAAGCGCTCTCCGACCTGCAAGCGGGTGTGACGCGCGCCACGCGTCTTGCCGAGCAACTGCTCGCGCTTGCGCGTTCCGAACCCGACGGTCATGCGCGCGCACGGAGCGTCGACCTGCATGCACTGCTCGATGATTGCGTGCTCAACTATGCGCCGCTTGCGCAGCAGCGCGGCGTCGATCTCGGCATCGAGGAAAGTGTGGCGGCGAGCGTGCATGGCGACGCCGATGCACTGCGCGTGATGCTCAACAACCTGCTCGACAACGCCACCAAATACACGCCTGCTGGCGGCCGCGTGGACGTGAGCCTCGCCGTCGTGGACGGTCATGCGCGCGTGCGCATCGCGGACAGCGGACCGGGCATCCCCGAGGACGAACGCGCGCGCGTGTTCGATCGCTTTTATCGCGTGGGCGCGGGCGTGAACCGCGCGCGCACCGATATCGCCGGCACGGGCCTCGGGCTCGCTATCGTGCGGCGCATCGCGGATCAGCACGACGCGACCATCACGCTCGGCGATTCGCCCGCCGGCGGCCTGCTCGTGGACGTGCGGTTCTGAGCTTTCGTTACCCGCAAATGCCCGCCACGCGGGCGTTTGCGCGATTATTGCGATTTCTGCGTACTTAAGACTCCTTTAAGAGACACGGCTTACTCTTCGTACGTCGTGATGAGTACCCCGCGCAAGGAGTCCGCAATGAATACAAAAGTTCTTTCCCGCAGTGCCGTGGCAGCCGCCGTGGTCGTCGCGTTGTCGGCGGGCTACGTAGCAGGGCACCGTGATCTGCCTGCCCCGCAGGTGATTTCGCAGGCGCAGGCCGCGGCGATGATGCCCGCCGAAGCGGCCGCCAAGACCGGCGTTCCCGACTTCTCGGGTCTCGTGGAAACCTACGGGCCCGCAGTGGTCAACATTAGCGCGAAGCACGTCGTGAAGCAAACGGCGCTGCGCAGTGGCGGCAGCGGCCCGCAGCAACTGCCGATCGATCCGAGCGATCCGTTCTACCAGTTCTTCAAGCACTTCTACGGCGGTGCGCCCGGCATGGGCGGCGGCGACAACGGCCCGCAGGCGGACCAGCCGAGTGCGAGCCTCGGCTCGGGCTTCATCGTCAGCGCCGACGGCTACATTCTCACGAACGCGCACGTCGTGGACGGCGCCAACGTCGTGACCGTGAAGCTCACCGACAAGCGCGAATACAAGGCGAAGGTCGTGGGCGCGGACAAGCAGTCGGACGTCGCCGTGCTCAAGATCGACGCCAAGGATCTGCCGACCGTGAAGATCGGCGACCCGCGCCAGAGCAAGGTTGGCCAGTGGGTGGTGGCGATCGGCTCGCCGTATGGCTTCGACAACACCGTGACCTCGGGCATCATCAGCGCGAAGTCGCGCTCGCTGCCTGACGAGAACTACACGCCGTTCATCCAGACCGATGTGCCGGTCAACCCCGGCAATTCGGGTGGCCCGCTGTTTAATCTGCAGGGCGAAGTAATCGGCATCAACTCGATGATCTACTCGCAGACGGGCGGTTTCCAGGGCCTTTCGTTCGCAATCCCAATCAATGAGGCGATCAAGGTCAAGGACGAACTCGTCAAGACCGGCCACGTGAGCCGTGGGCGTCTCGGTGTAGCGGTGCAGTCGATGAACCAGACGCTTGCCAACTCGTTCGGCATGGACAAGCCGCGCGGCGCGCTGGTCAGTTCGGTCGACGCGAGCGGTCCGGCTGCGAAGGCGGGCCTGAAGCCCGGCGACGTGATCCTGTCCGTGAACGGCCAGTCGGTGGACGATTCGTCGGATCTGCCGGCGCTCATCGCGGGCATGAAGCCGGGCACGAAGGCCGATGTGCAGGTGTGGCGCGACAAGAGCACGAAGGACCTCACGGCGACCATCGGCGCGCTGGGCGACGCGAAGGTCGCGTCGAACGACGCACCGCAAGCGCAGATGCAGGGACGCCTCGGCGTCGCGGTGCGCCCGCTCACGCCGGAAGAGAAGAGCAACGGCTCGCTCGATCACGGCCTGCTCGTCGAGCAGTCGGGCGGCGCCGCCGAAAACGCGGGCGTGCAGCCCGGCGACGTGATTCTCGCCGTGAATGGCCGCCCGGTGACGAGCGCCGATCAACTCAAGCAAATGGTTTCGAAAGCTGGCAACAGCATTGCACTCCTGATCCAGCGAGACGACGCACAGATTTTCGTGCCCGTCGATCTCGGCTGATCCCTGCTGCCGCGAATCCGGCTCCGTGCGCCGGATTCGCGGCGAGAGCAGGTTTCATGACGTTGTTCCCGCGCTGCCGCCGTTGGCCTTTGGCCACGGCGGCAGCGGCGTTTTTGGGCGCCCAGAAAGCGCCTGCGCCTGCCGCCGGGTATGCATCGGGCATGCGCCTTGCGCAAGCGTTACATCGGACAACCTGAAAGGAGCGATCGATGAAGCGTTTCCACAACTCGCGCCCCGTCCATGCCACCGCTTATGCGACGATCCTCGCGGCCACCCTGGCGTTTGGCTACGCGGGCGGCGCGGCGGCCCAGCAAGCCGAGGCGTCGGGCACGGTCGGCGGCACGACCACCGACAACACGAGCGCCGGCAACACCAACGGCGGCGGCATGCCGCAAGTCCAGCAGCAGGGCGACGTATCGTACGTCTCCGGCGGCGTGGGTCTCGACGAATCGAAGGCGCTGCTTGGCGCCGAGCGCCAATGGCCGCTTGCGTTGCGTTTCACCCAGCGCAGCGGCGAGTATGTCGCGGACGTGCGCGTGCAGATCACCGATTCGCATGGCGCGAGCGTCCTCGATACGACTTCACGCGGGCCTTATATGCTCGTCAGGGTGCGTCCGGGGCGCTACAGCGTGCATGTGAGCCATGCGGGCGTCGACAAGACGAGCGCCGTGACGGTGGGCTCGAACGGCAGCGCGCGGGCGGCTTTCATCTGGTAAGCCGGGCAGGGTACAGGCGCGCGTTGGGGCGCTGCCGCACGCGCGCCGCACATAAGATTCACGCAGCCTCGCCGAGTTTGGCCGATAATGAAGCCGAGGCGGGGCGCCACGCAGGCGCCGCCTACCAACAGGGGAGCCGAACATGGCGGTCGAACCGGATGCGGCCCATCGCATCGACCTAGTCGCGAACCGTCACCGCGTGCGCGTGATTCATGGCGGCATCACCATTGCCGACACGTTGCACGCCATCACCCTTTGCGAAACCGGCTACCCCGACGTCTACTACTTTCCGCGCGCCGATGTGAATATGGCGCGACTCGAACGCTCCGGACACACCTCGCATTGCCCGTTCAAGGGCGAGGCGACGTATTTCCATTTGCGTACCGAAGACGGGTGCGTCGAAGAGGCGGCCTGGAGCTACGAAGCGCCGCTGGACGACGCGCGCGGCATCAAGGGCTATCTGGCGTTTTACGCGACTCGCGTGGACCGGATCGACCAGACCTCTTGACCTGGCCCGGTAGCTTGCAAAGGGGGAGCCGCCATGGAACTGAAAGATGCGCTGAGAATTCCGCTCGAACCCGACGCCGTCTGGGCGGCGTTGCAGGACGTGGCGCTCGTGCGCGCGAGCATGGAGCATTGCGAGTCCTTCCGGCGGCTCGGCCCCGGCGAATATGCAATCACGCTCACGGTGCCGCTCGGGCCGCTGCGCGCACGTTACGAAGTGCGTGCTCACATTGCCAATGACACGGCGCAAGTGCCGCTCACGCCTCGGCGCGTGCTGAGTTTTCGGGCCCGCGCGGACGGGATCGGCTCGCTGCGCGGACAGATCGACGTCGCACTGCGCCCGGAAGAGCGCGCCACGGCGAAGGAGCCGGGTACGGGCAAGGACGTGAGCACACGGATCGACTATTCGGTGTGGGCCACGCTCACGGGGCCGCTTTCCGAGCTGCCGCCGCGGCAGATCGAAAACGCCCTGCACGAACTCGCCGACGACTTCTTCACGGAGTTCTGCGCCGTGGTCGCGGCCAAGCACGGCCGGGCGCCCAACCGCGTGGCGGGCGAGCAGCCGCGCCGGCAACACGTGTTCCTGCGGCCGATCAACCTCGCGGGGCTCGCGAGGCGCGCGCATATCCTGCCTCAGCACCATGCGGGCGGGACGCTCTCGGGGCGTGCGGCAAGCACGCTCCATCATGAGCCGCCGCCGCATGCCATGCCGTACTGGGCGTGGGCAGCGATGATCTTTTTCGTCGCGTTGCTGCTTTATGCGGCGCGCTGGTTTACCGCGACCTGAAGCTGGCGGCGGGCGGCGCGCCCGAGTTGCACCCCCATTGCGCCGCCCGTCGAATCGCTCAATCCCCCCGAAACTCCCGCCGCCACGCCGACGGCGAAATCCTGAACGCCTCCACGAAATGCTGCCGCAGCGACGCGGCCGAGCCGAAGCCCGCGCGCTGGGCGATCGCGTCGATCGGATGATCGGTGCTTTCGAGCAATTGCTGCGCGCGTGCGAGGCGCTCGCCGAGCAGCCAGGCGCTCACTGTCGACCCCGTCGTCAAGCGGAACTGGCGCGTGAAGGTGCGCCGGCTCATCAGCGCGCGCTGCGCGAGCGAGTCAAGTGTGTGGGGCGCGTCGAGGTGAGCGCGAATCCAGTCGAGCAGGCCCGGCAGGCGGTCGCCGCGCCCGGCCGCCGCGAGTGGCTGCTGCACGTACTGCGCCTGGTTGCCCTGGCGATGCGGCGGCACGACGAGCCGGCGGGCCACATAGTTCGCGGCGTTCGAGCCGCACAGGCGCCGCATGAGATGCAGGCAGCAGTCGAGTCCCGCCGCCGTGCCCGCCGAGGTGAGCAGGTCGCCGTCGTCGATATAAAGCACGCCGGGATCGAAGCGCACGGCCGGAAACCGTTGCGCGAAATCGTCGGCGGCGGCCCAGTGTGTGGTGCCTGGCCGGTCGTCCAGCAGGCCCGCATGCGCGAGCACATAAGCGCCGAGGCAAAGTCCGACGAGGATCGCGCCGCTCGCGTGCGCTTCGCGCAGCGCCTCGCAAAGCGCGGCGCTCGGCGCTTCGTGGGTGTCGCGCCAGCTCGGCACGACGATCACGTCCGCGCCGCGCAGCCCCTCGAGCCCCTGCGGCGCGCCGATCGTGAAGCCCGCCGTGGTCGTGAGCGTGCCGGGCTCCGCCGCGCAAACGGCAAGTTCGAACGGCGGCACGCCGCCTTCGCTGCGGTCCTCGCCGAACACGACGCAAGGCACGGAAAGATGAAACGGGCTGATGCGGTCGAAGGCGATCACGGCGACGCGCAGCGGGGCGGGCGAAGGAGTCTGACGAGCAGCAGTGGCCATGGCGAGCCCCGAAGGTGAATGGCCCGATTCTAGCGAAAGTTGTCATTCGGGCCACTGTCGCGTGAGCGGGCTCAGCGCCACAATCGCGCCATCGACTTTGCGTCTTCGGACCGGTCGGTTCCTTTCAATCTCAGGAGGCATGGCCATGTCCGCGAATCCGCGCCGGGCGCTCGTCGTCATCGACGTGCAGAACGAATATGTCAGCGGCGATCTGCCGATCGAATTTCCCCCCGTCGAGACGTCGCTCGCCAATATCGGCCGCGCGATGGACGCCGCGCGCGCGGCAGGCGTGCCCATCGTGGTGGTGCAGAATCTCGCTCCGGCGGACTCGCCGCTCTTCGCGCGCGGCAGCGTGGGCGCCGATCTGCATCCGGTCGTGGCTTCGCGCGAGCGCGATCACCACGTCGAAAAATCGCTGCCGAGCGCCTTCGCAGGCACCGATCTGAAAGTGTGGCTCGCTGAACGTGGCATCGACACGCTTACGGTGGCCGGCTACATGACGCACAACTGCGATGCCTCGACGGTGTTCGAGGCGACCCACGCGGGTCTCGCCGTGGAGTTTCTCGCCGATGCGACGGGTTCGGTGCCGTATGCGAACGAGGCGGGAACGGTTAGCGCCGAGGACATTCACCGCGCGTTCAGCGTGGTGATGCACACGCGCTTCGCGGCGGTCGTGACCACGGATGCCTGGCTTGCCGCCGTCAAGGCAGGCGTGCCGCTCGCGCGCGACAACATCTACGCATCGAATCAGCGGGCCCGCGCGAATCGCGTGCCGGCCTGAGCGGGCAAGAAAAAGGCGGCCTCGTCAGCGGGCCGCCTTGATCGATCCGGGCGCTGCGCGCGCAGGAGGATTCAGGTGTTCGATTCGCTCGCGCCCGTGCGCAGCGACTGGCTGTAGCGCAGCGCGTCGAGCATCGCGTCGACGTGCAGTTCGGCGTTGCTCGCCACGTCGAACACGTCCGGCAGGATCGCCATGTCGCGCAGCGCGCCGCCAATGAACGAATGGAGCACGCGCGAGGCGCGCTTGGGGTCGAGGTCGGCGGGCAACTGGCCCTTCGATATTGCATTGCGCAACCCTTGCTCGATGCTCGCGAGACCCTCGCGCATGTCGGTCTGATGGCGCGCCATCACCGGCCCCATCTCCTCGACGAACTCGCACTTCAGGAACAGGATCTCGAACACGCGGCGGCGGCGCACGTCGGTTGCCGTGTTGCGCAGACACAAAATGCAAAGATCGCGCATGCGGCCGAGCGGGTCGGGCTCGCCGGGGTCCGTCGACGCCACCTTCAGTTCGTCGAGCGGCAGGACCACGCGGTCGAACATGGCCGTAAACAGGTCGCCCTTGTTCTCGAAATGCCAGTAGATCGCGCCGCGCGTCACGCCCGCGGTCTGGGCGATGTCGGCGAGCGATGTGCGCGACACGCCCTTCTCGTAAAAGACGTGTTCGGCGGCGTCGAGGATCCGGTTGCGCGTCTCCAGCGCTTCCTCTTTCGTTCGGCGGACCATGTTTTGAAGTCGGTGTGTTGCTGAGGGTTACGGGTGAACAAATGTATTTGGGGTGCGAACCGTAATGTATTGATTTGTAATATGGATCTGATGCGCGGATCGCACCTGCAGCGCCGTCCAACGGTTATGTAACGTCCTTTTACATTCATTCGCGAATGTATCTATAATAGCACCCCACCACCTGGGTGCCTCAAGTGGTGATGTCCGGTTAATATCCGTCACTGGCCAAGTGGTCGTAGAAACCCCAATGCGCGACGCCCCGTGGGTGGCGCGCAGCAGTATCGCCCGGACGGATGTGCAGACCGGAACGCGCCTTTCTAAAAGAAGTACCGGGTTTATCCGTCAGGTATTTGCCAGATGCTGGCGTGCGTGGTCGTCCTCCTCGTTGCAGGACGCCGCACGCTTTTATTGTCAGTTATAGACAGAGGTCGCTCCATGCGCGTCGAACGGGTTCCATTCCGCCTAATCAGTGTCGCGACGGCTGCCATCGTGCTCGCAGCCTGCGGGCAAAAGCAGTCGGCGCCGCCGCCGCAAACCCCCGAAGTGGGTGTCATTACCGTCCAGCCGACCGCCGTGCCGGTCGTCTCCGAGCTTCCCGGCCGCACCAGTGCCTTCCTCGTCGCGCAAGTGCGCGCACGGGTCGACGGCATCGTGCTGCGCCGCGAGTTCACCGAAGGCGCGATCGTGAAGGCCGGCCAGCGGCTCTACAAGATCGACCCCGCGCCGTATATCGCTGCGCTGAACACCGCCAAGGCCACGCTCGCGAAGGCCCAGGCCAACCTCGTCACGCAGAACGCGCTGGTTGCGCGCTACAAGGTGCTGGTGCAGGCCAACGCCGTGAGCAAGCAGGACTACGACAACGCCGTTTCCGCGCAGGGCCAGGCGGCAGCGGACGTCGCCTCCGGCAAGGCTGCCGTCGATACGGCGCAGATCAACCTGGGCTATACCGACGTCGTTTCGCCGGTCACGGGCCAGGTCGGCATCTCGCAGGTCACGCCGGGCGCCTACGTGCAGGCGAGCGCTGCGACGCTCATGTCGACGGTTCAGCAACTCGACCCGATGTACGTCGACGTTACGCAATCGAGTCTCGACGGCCTGAAGCTGCGCCGCGCGATTCAGGAAGGGCGCCTCGCGACCAATGGCCCGAACGCCGCGAAGGTGTCGCTCGTGCTCGAAGACGGCCGCGTGTACGCACAGAAGGGCAAGCTCCAGTTCAGCGACGTCACGGTCGACCAGACCACCGGCTCGGTGACGGTTCGCGCGCTGTTCCCGAACGCCGACCGCGTGCTGTTGCCCGGCATGTTCGTGCGGGCGCGCATCGAAGAAGGCATCAACAACAATGCGTTCCTCGTGCCGCAGGTTGGTGTGCAGCACGACCAGAAGGGCCAGGCGTCGGTGCTCGTCGTCGACCAGGACAACAAGGTCGTGCCGCATCCGATCGTTACGTCGGGCGCGCAGGGCCAGGACTGGGTCGTGGAGAGCGGCCTGCAGGCCGGTGACCGCGTGATCGTGCAAGGCACCGACAAGGTCAAGCCGGGTGCGCAGGTCAAGCCGGTCGCGGCGCAACTGCCGCCGCCGCCGCCGCCGGGCGCGCCTTCGGCCGACATGGCAACTGCCTCGGGCAATGCGAACGCTGCCAGCGCCGCGTCCGGGCCCGCAGCGGGTGCAAGCGGTGCCTCGGCTGCGCCTGCCGCCTCCGCAGCGCAATAACCGGGAGCCTGCTTCATGGCAAAGTTCTTTATTGATCGCCCAATTTTTGCATGGGTGATCGCCATCATCCTGATGCTGGCGGGCGTGGCCTCGGTGTTCACGCTGCCGGTCGCGCAGTATCCGACCATCGCGCCGCCTTCCATCCAGATCAGTGCGAACTATCCGGGTGCGTCGGCCAAGACGGTGGAAAACACGGTCACGCAGGTGATCGAGCAGCAGATGAGCGGTCTCGACCACCTGCTGTACATCTCGTCGACTTCCGATGACTCGGGCACGGCCACCATCACGCTGACCTTCGCCGCGGGCACCAATCCGGACATCGCGCAGGTGCAGGTGCAGAACAAGCTGCAACTCGCCACGCCGATTCTGCCGCAGGTGGTGCAGCAGCTCGGTATCAGCGTGACGAAGTCGAGCAGTAGCTTCCTGCTCGTGCTCGCGTTCGTGTCCGAAGACGGCAGCATGACCAAGTACGACCTCGCGAACTACGTGGCGTCGAACGTGAAGGACCCGATCAGCCGTATCGACGGCGTGGGTACGGTCACGCTGTTCGGCTCGCAGTACGCGATGCGCGTATGGCTCGATCCACACAAGCTAACGAACTTCCAGCTCACGCCAAGCGACGTCACAGCCGCGATTACGGCGCAGAACGTGCAGATCGCGGGCGGTCAGCTGGGCGGCACGCCGGCGGTGGCGGGGCAGTCGTTCCAGGCGACCATCACCGAATCGACGCTGCTGCAAACGCCTGAGCAGTTCGGCAACATCCTGCTGAAGGTGAATCAGGACGGCTCGCAGGTGCGCCTGAAGGACGTGGCGCGTATTGGTCTCGGCGGCGAAAACTACAACTTCGACACGAAGTACAACGGTTCGCCGACGGCCGGTCTGGGTATTCAGCTCGCGACGGGCGCCAACGCGCTGCAGACCGCGAAGCTCGTGCGCCAGAAGATCGACGACCTCTCGAAGTACTTCCCGCACGGTCTCGTCGTGAAGTACCCGTACGACACGACGCCGTTCGTGCGCCTGTCGATCGAGGAAGTGATCAAGACGCTGCTGGAAGGCATCGTGCTGGTGTTCCTCGTGATGTACCTGTTCCTGCAGAACCTGCGCGCGACGCTCATTCCGACGATCGCGGTGCCGGTGGTGCTGCTGGGTACGTTCGCGATCATGGCGGCGGTGGGCTTCTCCATCAACACGCTGTCGATGTTCGGTCTCGTGCTCGCCATCGGCCTGCTGGTGGACGACGCGATCGTGGTCGTGGAGAACGTCGAGCGGGTGATGGTGGAAGAGGGCTTGGGTCCAAAGGAGGCCACCCGCAAGGCCATGGGCCAGATCACCGGCGCGCTGGTGGGCGTGGCGCTCGTGCTCTCCGCGGTGTTCGTGCCGGTGGCGTTCTCGGGCGGCTCGGTCGGCGCCATCTACCGGCAGTTCTCGCTCACGATCGTGGCGGCCATGGTGCTGTCCGTGCTCGTCGCGCTGATTCTGACGCCGGCGCTGTGCGCGACCATCCTCAAGCCGATCCCGAAGGGCCATCACGAAGAGAAGAAGGGCTTCTTCGGCTGGTTCAACCGCACGTTCGAGACGAGCCGCGACAAGTATCACTCGGGCGTTCACCACGTGATCAAGCGCTCGGGCCGCTGGCTCATCATCTATCTCGCGGTGATCGTCGCGGTTGGCATGCTGTTCGTGCGCCTGCCGAAGTCGTTCCTGCCCGATGAAGACCAGGGCACGATGTTCGTGATCGTGCAGACGCCGGTGGGCTCGACCCAGGAAACGACGGCGCGCACGCTCGCCAACATCCAGAACTGGCTGCTCAAGGACGAAGGCAGCATCGTCGAGTCGGTGTTCACGGTGAACGGCTTCAGCTTCGCGGGCCGTGGCCAGAACTCGGGTCTCGTGTTCGTGCGCTTGAAGGACTACAAGCAGCGTCAGCACGCGGACCAGAAGGTCCAGGCGCTGGTGCGGCGCATGTTCATGCACTACGCGGGCTACAAGGACGCGACGGTGTTCCCGGTGAATCCGCCTTCGATTCCTGAACTCGGCACCGCGTCGGGCTTCGACTTCGAACTGCAGGATCGCGCGGGTCTCGGTCACGAGAAGCTGATGGAAGCGCGCAACATGCTGCTCGGCATGGCGGCGAAGGATCCGACGCTCGCACTCGTGCGCCCGAACGGCCTGAACGACACACCGCAGTTCACGATCGACATCGACCGTGAAAAGGCCGAGGCGCTTGGTGTGACGGCGGCTGCAGTCGACCAGACCTTCTCGATCGCGTGGGCGTCGTCCTACGTGAACAACTTCCTCGATACGGACGGCCGTATCAAGAAGGTGTACGTGATGGCCGATGCACCGTTCCGCATGACGCCGGAAGATTTGAACAACTGGTACGTGCGCAACAGTGCGGGCGGGATGGCGCCGCTGGGCTCGGTCGCGAGCGGCCGCTGGACCTTCGGTTCGCCGAAGCTCGAGCGCTACAACGGTATCTCGGCCGTGGAAATCCAGGGTCAGGCGGGGCAGGGCAAGTCGACCGGCCAGGCCATGACGGCCATGGAGCAGATCGCGGCGAAGCTGCCCGCGGGTATCGGCTACGAATGGACGGGTCTGTCGTATCAGGAACGCCAGTCGGGTTCGCAGGCGCCGATTCTGTACGGCATCTCGATCCTCGTCGTGTTCCTGTGTCTCGCGGCGCTGTATGAAAGCTGGTCGATTCCGTTCGCGGTCATCATGGTGGTGCCGCTCGGCGTGCTCGGCGCGCTGCTGGCGGTGACCTTGCGCGGCCTCGAGAACGACGTGTTCTTCCAGGTGGGTCTGTTGACCACTGTGGGTCTTTCGGCGAAGAACGCGATTCTGATCGTGGAGTTCGCGCGAGACCTGCAGGCCGAAGGGAAGATGGGACCGGTCGAGGCAGCGCTCGAAGCTTCGCGACTGCGTCTGCGGCCGATTCTGATGACGTCGTTGGCGTTCATTCTCGGCGTGCTGCCGCTCGCGATCAGTAACGGCGCGGGTTCGGCTTCGCAGCACGCGATCGGCACGGGCGTGATCGGCGGCATGCTCACGGCCACGTTCCTCGCGATCTTCATGATCCCGATGTTCTTCGTCGTGATTCGTGCGAAGTTCGCGGGCGAGAAGGAAGACGCGGACGTCGCGCTCCAGCACTACGAAGAGCACCACGCGCACGACCATGACAACGACAACGGCGGCAACGCCGGCGGTCAGGGCGGCACGGGCGGCAGCGCAGGTGGCGCAGGTGGCACTGGCGGCAGCAACGGCGACGGCCCGGGCAAGGAAGGACATTGAGATGCATAAACTATCCGTAATTGCAGCGGGCGCCGCAGCGTTGGCCGCTGCGCTCCTGGCAGGTTGCACGATGGAGCCGCACTACAACCGGCCCGAAGCGCCGGTGTCGCAAAGCTTCCCGCAGGGCGGAGTCTACGCGACGCAGCCGGTCGCCGCGGGCGCGAACGGTCAGGCCGCCCCGAGCGCGAAGGGCGCTGCAGCAACCGACATCGGCTGGCGCGAGTTCTTCGTCGATGCGCGACTGCAGCAGCTCGTCGCGATCGCGCTGAAGAACAACCGCGACCTGCGCGTCTCGGTGCTCAACGTCGAGGCGTCGCGCGCGCAGTATCAGATCGCGCGCGCCGAACTGTTCCCCGCGATCAACGGTACGGCGACGGACACGCGTACACGTGTGCCGCGTGATCTGCAGACCACGGCGAACAACCCGTACAGCGTCTACAACGTGGGTGTGCAGGCGTCGTGGGAAATCGACTTCTGGGGGCGCATCCGCAGCCTGAAGGACCAGGCGTTGGCGCAGTACCTCTCGACGGCGTATGCGCGCAAGGCAGCCGAGATCACGCTGGTTTCGGAAGTCGCGGACCAGTACCTGACCATGCTCTCCGACGACGACCTGCTGAAGGTCACGCAGGAAACGCTCAAGACGGCGCAGGACTCGTACAACATCGCGAAGGCGCAGTTCGATACGGGCACGGGCACCGAGCTGGATTTGCGTCAGGCGCAAACGGTGGTCGAGAACGCGCAGGCCAACATGCAGGCGCAACTGCGGGCTCGTGCCCAGGCCGAGAACGCGCTCGTGCTGCTGATTGGCGAGCCGCTGCCGGCGGATCTGCCGCAAGGCCTGCCGCTCGACGGCCAGGCCCTGCTCAACGACATTCCGGCAGGACTGCCGTCGGACCTGCTCACGCGGCGTCCGGACATCATGCAGGCCGAGGAAACGCTGCTCGCAGCAAACGCCAACATTGGCGCGGCGCGTGCGGCGTTCTTCCCGAAGATCTCGCTCACGGCGGCATTCGGCACCGAAAGCCTGTCGCTCGGCGGGCTCTTCAAGGCGGGCACGGCGGCGTGGAGTTTCGTGCCGCAGGTCACGCTGCCGATCTTCGAAGGCGGCTCGAACATCGCGAATCTGCAACTCGCGAATGTCGAGAAGCGCATCGAGATCGCCAGCTACGAGAAGTCGATCCAGTCGGCGTTCCGCGAAGTGGCTGACGGTCTGGCTGCGCGCGGCACGTACGACGAGCAGATCGCGGCGCTCGAGCGCAGCACCTTCGCGAACCAGCGCTCGCTCGATCTTTCGGAACTGCGCTACAGGAACGGCGTGGACAGCTATCTGCCGGTGCTCGCCGCGCAGACGAGCCTCTACACCGCGCAGCAGTCGCTCGTCACGGCGCGCCTCGCGCGGCTGACCAACCTCGTCGATCTGTATCGCGCGTTGGGTGGCGGCTGGATCGAGCACGCGGGCGAGACGCCGCGTGAGCCCGATGCGCCGGTCGACTACGGCGCGGCCAGCGCGCCGGTGGCGGCTTCGGCTGCGACGGCGGGGTAAGCGGCATCACCGCTTACGCAGCAGGAAGCAAGAACGCCACGGGAGACCGTGGCGTTTTTTTTGTGCGCGTTAGAAAGAAAAAAAGGCGCCACGGTTTCCCATGGCGCCGAACCAGCAAAAGACCCCTCCCGCATGTGTGTGTAGGTGAACACCTGCGAGCGGGGTACCTCTCGCGTCAACTCAATACGTTCAATTCGATTCGATCAGCTCAATGCGCGGCCGAGCGCGGCATTTCGTGGCCCGCGTCCGGAGCTTGTTCAGCGTCGGGATGGCGTTCGAGATCGTGGCCGGCGCGGCGGATGGCGCGCTCGGCGGCCTTCTCGCTCTTTGCGCCATTGAAGATCAGGTTCAGCACGACCGCCGAAACCGAGGCGAGCAGGATGCCGCTATGGAGCAGCGGCGAAAACGCGGGCGGCAGCTTGGAGAAAAAGTGCGGCGACACCACCGGCACGAGACCGAAGCCCACGCTCACGGCGACGATGAAGAGGTTGTGCTGGTTCTTCACGAAGTCCACCCGCGAGAGCACCTTGATGCCGTTCGCCGCCACCATGCCGAACATCACGATGCCCGCGCCGCCCAGCACGAAGGCGGGCACCGAGGCGACCATTTGCGCCATCTTCGGAAAGAGGCCGAGCAGCACGAGAATCACGCCGCCCATCGCGCACACATAGCGGCTCTTCAC
Source organism: Paraburkholderia sp. J11-2 (assembly GCF_905220185.1). Lineage (NCBI taxonomy): Bacteria > Pseudomonadati > Pseudomonadota > Betaproteobacteria > Burkholderiales > Burkholderiaceae > Paraburkholderia > Paraburkholderia sp. J11-2. The sequence continues at coordinate 147,822 of NZ_CAJMYY010000015.1, forward strand.
GCCCGTCACGCCGATGAGGCCGACGTTCTGCGAGAACGACGTGTGCGGGAACGAGTTGAAAATGCCGCCGATCATCGTGCCGAGGCCGTCCACGCGCAGACCGCGCACGAGCGTGGCCTGATCGACGGGGCGCTCGACCATGTCGCCCACGGCGAGAAACATGCCCGTCGATTCGATGAAGGTCACGAACATCACGATCACCATCGTCGCGATCGGCAGGATGTGGAACTTCGGCATGCCGAAGTGGAACGGCATGACGATGCCGACCCACGGCGCGCTCGCCATGCCTTCCAGATTCACGCGGCCAAGCGCAAGCGCGATGGCAAAGCCCGCGACAATGCCGAGCAGCACCGAGATATTGGCGACGAAGCCGCGCCCGAACTTGTTGATGAGCAGGATCAGCATCAGCACGAGCAGCGAGAGGCCGAGGTAGATGGGGTTGCCGTAATCGGGATTGCCCACGCCGCCGGCGGCCCAGTTGATGCCCACTTCCATGAGCGAGAGGCCGATCACCGCGATCACGGTGCCCACCACCACGGGCGGGAAGAAGCGCAGCAGCTTGCCGATCATCGGTGCGATCACGATGCCGATCGCACCCGCCGCGATGGTCGAGCCGAAGATGTCGAGCAGACCGAGCGACGGATTGGTGCCGATGGCGATCATCGGGCCGACCGAGGCGAACGTGCAGCCCATGATCACGGGCAGGCGAATGCCGAAGATCCACAGGCCGAGCGTCTGGATCAGCGTGGCGATGCCGCAGGCGAACAGGTCGGCGCTGATGAGGAAGGCGACCTGATCCTTCGGCAACCCGATCGCGCCGCCGACGATGAGCGGCACGGCGACCGCGCCTGCGTACATCACGAGCACGTGCTGGATGCCGAGTGTCAGCAACTGGCTGAACGGCAGGCGCTCGTCGCAGGGGTGCACCTGCTTCTGGCCAGATCGCTTGGCGGCCTGGTCCTCAATGCCCTTGGCTTGCATGTCGTCTGTCTCCGTCTCTTCGTTTAGGGATATGGCCTCCAAGGTATGCGGTAAGAAAATATGCAACAAGACCGCTGGGGACTATTCCGTGCTTTCCGGGCACGATATGCACCCGTCGAGATGGACAGGCGACATAAGGGTGGGATCAGCGTGCGCGGGGCGTGTGAGGCGGTTTCGTGACGGCTTCACCGGGCCACGTTTTGGACCGCGCGCGTGACGGCGCAAGGCGGGAACGCCCCTGTTTGCGGCGGTTGAGCGCTCTCGCGCGATGGGAGACGCGGCGCGGGCGTGGCGGCACGGCGGACCTAACGAACGTGTACCGCAGTATCGAGGGCAGACCGGCCATGCCGCGCGGGTCATGTCACATATGGCCGCGCCGTTATGATCTCTATTCCGAATGCCGGATGTGAGCCATTTTGCATCGCACGCGCACCCACCGGGTTAACCCGCGAATGGGCGTTTTTCGCGTCGAAATCGGCGGTGTTGCGCGCGGGTTCGAGGCACGTTTGAAAGTCCTGCTTAACGCACGTTTCGCACCGTGCATCTCGCCGCGCATCGCGCCGGTATGATGGCTTTTCCTTTCCCGCACAATCTCGCGCACCGTTTCCCATGAGCCCATCGCAAACGCGTTTTCTCGGCATCGACCTCGGCACCGGTTCACTCAAGCTAGGCATCATCGATGGCGATGGCGTCGAGCGCGCCGCCGCGAGCGTGGCCTACGCGCTCGATACGCCGCAACCCGGCTGGGCCGAGATCGCCGTGGATCGCTGGTGGGACGCGCTCGTCACGGCCTGCGCGCGACTGCCCGAAAGCGAGCGCGCGGCGGTGCGAGCCATCGGGTTTTCCGGGCAAATGCACGGCGTCGTACTCACCGATGAAGCGGGCCGCGCGCTGCGCCCCGCAATGCTCTGGCCCGACACGCGCGCACATGCGCTGCTCGATGCATGGCCGGACGAAGCCGAGCATCCGCAGCCCAACCCCGTTGCGCCCGGCATGGCGGGGCCGCTGCTGCGCTGGGTTCTGCAGCACGAGCCGCAAGTCGCACAAGCCGCACGCTGGGCGCTGCAGCCGAAAGACTGGCTGCGCGTGGCGCTCGGTGGCGCGCTCAACGCCGATCCCTCGGACGCATGCGCGACGGCGCTCGCCGCACCCGACGGTGCGTGGGATTTCGCGCTGATCGAGCGGCTGGGATTGCCGGCGCGGTGGTTCGCACCGTTGGCCGCATCGCATGAAGCGAGCGGCGCGCTGAGCGCGGCCGCCGCGCATGCGCTCGGACTGCCCGCGGGCGTCGTGCTCGCGACGGGCGCGGGCGACACGCCGTGCGCCGCGTTCGGCAGCGGTCTGGCCGACGAAGGCGACGCGCTCCTCACCACGGGCACCGGCGGCCAGATCGTCGTGACCGCGCGCAGCGAGCCGCCCGCGCGGCGCGGGCTGCATCGCTACCGCTCGGCCACGGGCGGCTGGTACACCATGGCCGCGATGCAGAACGTGGGCGTGGCGCTCGAAGCGGCGCGCGGCTGGCTGGCCTACGACTGGGCTTCGGCCTACGCGGACGCGTTCGCCGTGCTGCCTTCGGAGACGCTGGCATTCCTGCCTTATTTGAGCGGGGAGCGCTCACCGTGGCTCGACCCCACGGCGCGCGGCGGCTGGCTCGGCGCTGCCCTTGGCGACTCGCGCGGCACGCTCATGCGCGCGGCGTTCGAGGGTGTGGCATTCGCATTGCGCGCGGGGCTAGACGCCGTGCGCAGCACGCGCGACGATGCGGACACCGTTGCCAACGAACGCAGTGTGCCGGCGCTCAAACTCGCGGGCGGCGGCTCCGTGGACGCGCGCTGGCGGCAGTTGCTCGCCGACACGCTCGACGCGGACCTCTACGCGATCGACTGCCCGAACGCCGCGGCGCGCGGCGCCGCGATGCTGGGCGGCCTCGCCTGCGGGCACTGGCGCATGAGCGACCTCGCGGCGCTTGCGCCGGCGGCGACGCAGGTGGCGTCGCCGCGTGAGGACGCCGCGCTCGCGCAGCGCTATGCGCGCTTCATCGATCTATATGGCCGCGTTCGAACGTGGTTCCCACCGGCATCGTGATGAGGCGCAAAAGCAAAAAGGCGTTGCCACCACGAGGGGCAACGCCTTTTCAATTACGCGCGTAACGTCCTAGCGACGCCCGATCAGACTCGCGCCGTAGACGAGCGCGGCGAGCGCGGTGATCCAGAAGCTGGTGGGCCAGTCGGTATAAAACGCGAGCGTGACGCCGAGCCACGCTTGCACGAGCGCGAGCAGCGCAGCCAGAACGAGTCCGGTGGAAAGGCGCGTGGTGAGATTCTGCGCGGCGGCGGCCGGACCGACCATCAGCGTAAAGACGAGCAGCACGCCGACGATCTGCGTGCACGCGGCCACCGCGAGCGCGGCGATGGCGAGGAACAGCATCGAAACCGCGCGCAGCGACACGCCCTTTGCTTCGGCGAGTTCGGGCTGCAGCGAGGCGAACAGCAGTGGCCGCATGATGGCGGCCAGTGCCGCCAGGCTCGCCACGGCGAGGGCGGCAAGCACGCCGAGCGTTTCGCGGTTCACGCCCAGCACGTTGCCGAACAGGAGCGCCGTGACCTGCGTGGCATACGACGTGAAGAAGTGCAGAAACAGCAGGCCGAAACCGAGTGCGAGCGAAAGAATCACGCCGATCGCCACGTCGCGGCCCGCGAGCTTTTCGCCGAGCGCCCCCATCGAAACGCCCGCGGCGAGCGTGAAGCCCACCATGCCCCACATCGGCGAAACGCCCAGCAGTACGGCGCCCGTGGCACCCGTGAAGCCCACGTGCGAAAGCGCGTGGCCTGCGAAGGTCTGGCCGCGCATCACGAGGAAATAGCCCACCACGCCCGCGAGCACCGCCACGATGCCCGACGCCGCGAAGGCGTTCACCATGAAATCGTATTCAAGCATCGTGCGTGTGGCCGTGTGTGTTGTCGTTGTTGTCGCCGTGACCATGGCCGTGCGCGTGGCCGTGGCCGTGGCCGTGGCCGTGGCCGCCGTGGTCATGGCCATGGTCGTGCTCATGTTCGTGGTCGTGCTTTTCGACTTCCACGTCGCCCGACATCACGAAGATGCGGCCCTTCATGCGCATCACTTCGATAGGCGAGCCGTAAAGGCGCGAGAGCACGGGCGCGGTGATGACTTCGTCCACGCTGCCGAGCGCGGCCACGCCGTTGCCGAGATAGAGCACGCGATCGAGCGCGTTGAGCAACGGATTGAGTTCGTGCGCGGAGAACAGCACCGCAATGCCAAGCTCGCGCTGCACGCGGCGCACGAGTTCGACCACGCCGCGCTGATGATTCGGGTCGAGGCTGATGAGCGGCTCGTCGAGCAGCAGCAGCTTCGGGTCGCCGAGCAGGCATTGCGCGAGCAGCAGGCGCTGGCGCTCGCCGCCCGAGAGCTCCGAAAGCGGGCGATCCGCAAGCGCACTCGCACCCACGAGATCGAGCACGCGCGCGACGTCGGCGCGCGTGGCGGCGTCGGCGCGCGGCAGGCCCCAGCGGTGGCCGTCGGCGGCCATCGCCACGAAGTCGCGGCCGCGCACGCGGCGGCTTGCGAGCGCCGTGCGCGTTTGCGGCATGTAGCCGATCTTCGCGTTGCCGCGCGCGACCGGCTCGCCCAGCACGCGAATCGCGCCGTGCGAGGCCGGCACGAGGCCGAGGATGGCGCGCATGAGCGTGGTCTTGCCCGCGCCGTTCGGCCCGAGCACGCCGATGAATTCGCCCTGGTTCACTGCAAAGTTCGCATCGCGCAGGATCGTGCGCTCGCCGAGCGAGAGCGTCACGCCCGCGAGCGTGAGCACAGGCGTGGGCGCGCGATGCGCATGGTGTTGTGAAGCGATATCGGTGGGCGAAGGGCCGGCCCCGGTCATGACATCTGTCCTTGCTGAATACGGTTAGTGTTGCCCTGCTGTTCCCGCTGCAAGCGCCTTGTCGAGCGAGTCGAGCTGCACGAGCATCCATTGCTGGAAGCTCACGCCGGCCGGCTGTGTCTCGGTCACGCTCACGGACGGCACGTTGGACTGCTTCGCCAGCGCCAGCATGCGCCGCGTGAGGGCCTCGGTCGCCTGGCTGTTGTAGATCAGCACACGCACGCGGCGCTCGCGCAGGTCGCGCTCGAATGCCGCGATGTCCGACGCGCTTGCCTCGGTGTCGTTCATCGTCGCGAGCTGGAAGCGCAGGTTGCGCATGTCGAGGCCGACCGCATCCGACATATAGCCGAACACCGGCTCCGTGGCCGTGACGGGCTGCCCCTGGTAGCGCGCGCGCAGCGCCGCGACCTTGGCGTCGACCGGTTGCAGCGAGGCGAGGAACGTTGCCAGGTTGGCATCGTACACGCTCTTGTGCGCGGGGTCCGCGGCGCCGAGCGCGGCGCTCACGGCGCGCGCCACGGCAGGCATGGTCTTCGGGTCATACCAGAGGTGCGGATTGTCGCCCGCTTTCTTGCCGACGAGGTCCGCCGCAATGATCGTCGTGCGGCTGTTTGTGCTTTTCCCGCCGCCCGTGGCGCCGAGCAGCTTGGTCATCCACGGGTCGTAGTCCGCGCCGTTATAGACGACCACGCGCGCGTTCTGGAGCGCGCGGGCGGTCTTCGGGCTCGCTTCGAAGAGATGCGGGTCCTGGTCGGGGTTGCTCAGGATGCTCGTCACGTCCACGTAATTGCCGCCGATCTGCTTGACGACGTCGCCGTAGAAGTTTTCCGCTGCAACGACGGGAAGGGCGGCACTGGCCGCCTGCGCCGCCATGGCTGCAGTCGCGCCGCCGAACGCCGTCCCCAGCGCGAGAGCGAGCCTGGCCGCGAAACGCGCGAGCGCGAAGCCCCGGCGCGCGCCGGCCGTAGCCGCGCGGGGCCGGCAGTTCGCGTGGGTGAACGTGATCATGGTTCTATCCTTGTTGATAAGGGAGCCTGAAAGCGGACGCGTCGGTGTCGCGAAGGCGAGATGATATAACGTATCACTTCGATTGGCGAGTCAGCTCGCCATCCGGTCAGGGGGCCGGATCCGCGGGCCGCAGCCAGCCAAGGCTTGCGCGCCGCACCATCGAAATCTCGTCCAATCGCGTTGGTTCGCCTTGACAGTCTCCGACTCGTATCCGATCATTCGATCAACGACAGAGCAAATGCTCACATGTCGGGCGATCGCTCAGATGCTCCCCGGAGCACCAGCCGGGCGCGCCCCACACGGACGAAAATTGGAGACAACCTGTGGCACACACCGCGACGCGAGCGGCAGGACGTTTGCAGGACAAGGTAGCCGTGCTGACCGGCGCGGCGAGCGGTATTGGCGAGGCGGTCGCGCAGCGCTATCTGGACGAAGGCGCGCGCTGCGTGCTCGTCGACGTGAAGCCGGCCGATGCCGTCGCGCCAACGCTCGCCTCCGCGTACCCCGAACGTGTGCTCGCGATCTCCGCAGACGTGACCCGCCGCGAGGACATCGAGCGCATCGTGCTCAGTGCGGTCGAGCGCTTTGGCCGCATCGACGTGCTCTTCAATAACGCGGCGCTCTTCGACATGCGCCCGCTCCTCGACGAATCCTGGGACGTGTATGACCGCCTCTTCGCGGTGAACGTGAAGGGCATGTTCTTCCTCATGCAGGCCGTGGCGCGCCATATGGTCGAGCAGGGGCAGGGCGGCAAGATCATCAACATGTCTTCGCAGGCGGGCCGCCGCGGCGAGGCACTCGTTTCGCACTACTGCGCAACCAAGGCCGCCGTGCTGAGCTACACGCAGTCGGCGGCGCTCGCGCTGGCGCCGCATCGCATCAACGTGAACGGCATCGCACCGGGCGTGGTCGACACGCCGATGTGGGAGCAGGTCGACGCGCTCTTTGCGCGTTACGAGCATCGCCCGCTCGGCGAGAAGAAGCGACTGGTGGGTGAGGCCGTGCCGCTCGGGCGCATGGGCCTGCCCGAGGATCTCACAGGAGCCGCGCTCTTTCTCGCTTCCGCCGACGCCGATTACATCACCGCGCAGACCCTGAACGTCGACGGCGGCAACTGGATGAGCTGATATTTCCCGCAACTCTCGCCCGCAACCCTTGCACAACGCATCACGACAGCAGCACGGCTGCAGCAAGACATAACGCAACGAACAAGGAGACAACGTCATGAAGCCAGCAATGAAGACCGCCGCGAAGTGCATAAGTCGCGCGGTGAGTGCGGGTGCACTCGTCGCCGCAGCCAGCGCCGCCCACGCGCAAACCGTTACGATCGCCATGTTGAACAATCCGGACATGATCGAGCTGAAGAAGCTCTCGCCGGCCTTCGAAAAGGCCAATCCGGGCATCAAGCTGAACTGGGTGATCCTCGAAGAAAACGTGCTGCGCCAGCGCGCGACCACCGACATCACGACCAACAGCGGCCAGTTCGACGTGATGATGATCGGCACGTACGAGGCGCCGCAATGGGGCAAGCGCGGCTGGATCGTGCCGATGACGAACCTGCCCGCGAGCTACGATCTCGACGACGTGGTGAAGACCGCGCGCGACGGTCTCTCGTACAACGGCACGCTCTATGCGCTGCCGTTTTACGTCGAAAGCTCGATGACGTATTACCGCAAGGACCTGTTCGACAAGAAGGGCCTCAAGATGCCCGAGCAGCCGACCTATGACCAGATCCGCGACTTCGCCGACAAGCTGACCGACAAATCGGCCGGCCAGTACGGCATCTGCCTGCGCGGCAAGGCCGGCTGGGGCGAGAACATGGCGTACGTGACGACGGTCGCGAACACCTTCGGCGGCCGTTGGTTCGACGAGAAGTGGCAAGCGCAGCTCACGTCGCCCGAGTGGAAGAAGGCGGTGAACTTCTATGTCGACATGCTGAAGAAGGATGGCCCTCCGGGAGCGAGCTCGAACGGCTTCAACGAAAACCTCACGCTGATGTCATCGGGCAAGTGCGCGATGTGGATCGACGCCACGGTGGCCGCGGGCATTCTCTACAACAAGCAGCAGTCGCAGGTGGCCGACAAGATCGGCTTCGCGGCCGCGCCGACCGAAGTCACGCCCAATGGCGCGCACTGGCTGTGGTCGTGGGCGCTCGCCGTGCCGAAGTCGTCGAAGTCACAGGACGCCGCGAAGAAGTTCATCGAATGGGCGACCTCGAAAGAGTATGTCCAGATGGTCGCGCAGGACGAGGGCTGGGCTTCGGTGCCGTCGGGTACGCGGATTTCGACGTATCAGAATCCCGAGTACAAGAAGGCCGCGCCGTTCTCCGACTTCGTGCTGAAGGCGATCCAGACCGCCGATCCGACCCATCCGACCGCTAAGCCGGTGCCGTACACGGGTATCCAGTTCGTTGGGATTCCTGAGTTCCAGTCGTTCGGTACGGTCGTGGGCCAAAGCGTTGCGGGCGCCGTGGCAGGGCAGATGAGCGTCGATCAGGCGCTCACGGCGGGTAACGCCGCTGCCAACCGCGCTGTGGCGCAAGCCGGGTATCAGAAGTAAAGGCGAAAAATGAGGCTGCGATGTTCGAGCAGCCAGCGTAGTCACGCGAGCGCGCGCCGGGCCGCCCGGCGCGGCGCGCGCCCTCGCGAAGCCGATGCAGCGCCTGCACCCTGAGCAGGCGCGCAACCGAGAAGGGTGGTCCTCATGCGTCATCTCCATCTCCCCATGCCTATATTCAATCGAGCGCGCACGCCACAGAAACCGCAGCAGGTCGAATCGCGCCGCACGGCGTCGCGCTGGCTCGTGTCGCCGTCCGTCGCGGTGCTGCTGCTGTGGATGACGATCCCGCTCGCGATGACGATCTGGTATTCGTTCACGCGATACAACCTGCTGAATCCGGACCTCAAGGGTTTCGCGGGCTTCGACAACTACCGGTTCCTCGCTACCGACCCCTCGTTCGTGCCGTCGATCGTGCACACCATCGAGCTGATCGTGGCGGTGCTCGTGATCACCGTGGTCGGCGGCGTGCTGATGGCAGTGCTGTTCGACCGCAAGTTCGTGGGCCAGGGCGTGGCGCGCCTCTTCGCCATCGCGCCGTTCTTCGTAATGCCCACGGTGAGCGCGCTGATCTGGAAGAACATGATCTTGCATCCGGTGTATGGCCTCGTGGCCATCGCGATGCGCTCGATGGGCATGACGCCGATCGACTGGTTCGCTGTGTATCCGCTCACCGCGGTCATCATGATCGTGGCCTGGCAATGGCTGCCGTTCGCGTTCCTCATTCTCTTCACGGCGATCCAGTCGCTCGACCAGGAGCAGAAGGAAGCCGCGAAGATCGACGGCGCGGGGCCCATCGCCTTGTTCTTCTACATCACGCTGCCGCACCTGCGGCGCGCGATTGCCGTTGTCGTGATGATGGAATCCATCTTCCTGCTCTCGATCTTCGCCGAGATCTACACGACCACGGGCGGCGGTCCCGGCAACGCGACCACGAACCTCACCTACCTGATCTACTCGTTGGGCCTGCAGCAGTTCGACGTGGGTATCGCTTCGGCTGGCGGCATTCTCGCTGTCGTGCTGGCGAACATCGTGTCGTTCTTCCTCGTGCGCATGCTCGCGCGCAACCTCAAAGGGGAGTACGAAAAATGAGCCAGATTACTGCTACGCCTGCTCGATCGCCCGACGCGGTCAACCATTCGTCGCCGCTGCAGTTCCTTGGTCGCGTGGTCCCGGGGCTGCTCGCCTGGCTGATCGCGATTGCGCTGTTCTTCCCGATCTTCTGGATGACGATCACGGCATTCAAGACCGAGCAGCAGGCCTATATTCCGACGATCTTCTTCCTGCCGACGCTCGACAGCTTCCGCGAGGTGTTCGCGCGCAGCAACTACTTCGCGTTCGCCTGGAATTCGGTGCTGATCTCGGCGGGCGTGACGGTCGTCTGCCTGATCTTCGCCGTGCCCGCGGCCTACGCGATGGCGTTCTTCCCGAACCAGCGCACGCAGAAGATCCTGTTGTGGATGCTCTCCACGAAGATGATGCCTTCGGTGGGCGTGCTCGTGCCGATCTATCTGCTGTGGAAGAACACGGGGCTGCTCGACACGGTGAGCGGGCTCATCATCGTCTATACGCTCATCAACCTGCCTATCGCGGTGTGGATGGCGTACACGTACTTCAACGAGATTCCACGCGACATTCTCGAAGCGGGGCGTATGGACGGCGCGGCTACCTGGCAGGAGATCGTCTATCTGCTCATGCCGATGGCGGTGCCGGGCCTCGCCTCCACCGCACTGCTGCTGATCATTCTTTCGTGGAACGAAGCATTCTGGAGCATCAACCTCTCCAGCTCGAACGCCGCGCCGCTTACCGTGTTCATCGCTTCGTATTCGAGTCCTGAGGGGCTCTTCTGGGCGAAGCTTTCCGCGGCGTCGCTGCTGGCGGTCGCGCCGGTGCTGATCGTCGGCTGGCTTTCGCAGAAGCAGCTGGTACGCGGCCTTACGTTCGGTGCAGTCAAGTAAATGGACCACGCGATGCCCATTCAAGCCCTCATCTGCGACTGCGACGGCGTGCTGATCGACAGCGAAGCCGTGGCGGCCAGCGTGCTGGTGCGCGAACTCGAAGCGCGCTGGCCCGGTGTGGACGCGGCGCCGGTCGTGATGCCGCTGCTTGGCCAGCGCATCGAGCGCGTGCTGGGCGGCGCGGGCGAGGCACTCGGGCGCAGTCTGAGCGCAGCGGACGTCGATGCGATCCGCGCGGTCGCAGAAGCCCAAGCGCGTGAGGCGCCGCTTTTCCCGGGCGTCGTCGCCGCGCTGGAAGCCGTGACGCTCACCAAGGCCTGCGCGAGCAACAGCTACACGGCGGTGGTGCGCGAAGTGCTGGCGCGCAATGGACTCGAACGCTTCTTTGGCGCGCGCGTGTACTGCGCGGATATCGTCGCCAAACCGAAGCCCGCGCCCGATGTCTACCTCGCGGCGGCGCAGGGTATGGACGTCGCGCCCGCCGCGTGCCTTGTGGTCGAGGACAGCGTGACGGGTGTGAGCTCGGCGCGCGCGGCCGGCATGACCGTGCTCGGCTTCGTGGGCGGCACGCATGTGGGCGGCGACGCGCACGCGCACGAGTTGCGCGAAGCGGGTGCAATCGAAATTTTCGACGACATGACGACGCTGCCTGCGCGGGTGGCGCAATGGATGAACAGGGCGCATACGCGTTCGAACTGAATCAGGCAGAAACGGAGACATATCATGGCAAGCGTGATCCTCAGAGACGTACTGAAGCGCTACGACGACAACGAAGTCCTGCGCGACGTGAACCTCGACATCGGCGACGGTGAGTTCGTCGTGTTCGTTGGCCCGAGCGGCTGCGGCAAGACCACGCTCATGCGCATGATCGCTGGGCTTGAGGACATCAGCGGCGGCGACCTGATGATCGACGGCACGCGCATGAACGACGTGCCTCCGGCCAAGCGCGGCATTGCAATGGTGTTCCAGTCGTACGCGCTCTATCCGCACATGACGCTCTACGACAACATGGCGTTTGGCCTGAAGCTCGCGGGCGCGAAGAAGCCCGAGATCGACGCGGCCGTGAAGAACGCCGCGAAGATCCTGCATATCGACCACTTGCTCGACCGCAAGCCCAAGCAGCTTTCGGGCGGCCAGCGCCAGCGCGTGGCGATCGGGCGCGCGATCACGCGCAAGCCCAAGGTGTTCCTGTTCGACGAGCCGCTCTCGAACCTCGATGCCGCGCTGCGCGTGAAGATGCGCCTCGAATTCGCGCGTCTGCACGATGAACTGAAGACCACAATGATCTACGTGACACACGATCAGGTCGAAGCGATGACGCTCGCCGACAAGATCGTCGTGCTCTCCGCGGGCAACGTCGAACAGGTCGGCAGTCCGAACCGTCTGTATCACGCGCCGGCGAACCGCTTCGTGGCGGGTTTCATCGGCTCGCCGAAGATGAACTTCCTCGACGGCACGGTGCAGAGAGTCGAGAGCGACGGCATTGTCGTGCGCTACGAGACGGGCGATACGCAGAAGGTGGCCGTGGAGCCCGGCACGGCGCGCGAAGGCGACAAGGTGACGGTGGGCATCCGTCCCGAGCATCTGCACATCATGACGGGCGGAGAAGGCGTGAGCGCGAAGGCGATGACGGTCGAATCGCTTGGCGACGCGGCCTATCTCTACGCCGAATGCCCGGTTGCGCCCGATGGCCTGATCGCGCGCATTCCGCCGCTGGAGCAGCACGAGCGCGGCGAGGCGTTCAAGGTCGGCTCGACGCCCGATCATTGCCATCTCTTCAATGCGGACGGACTGGCGTTCGAGCGTCGCTTCGCGCAGCAACTGGCTGCGTGATTTCACTGGCTTGCTGTACGCACCGCCTCGAAGTGTGAGGCGGTGGTGTGGCGAGGTACCTGAGGTTGCCTTTGTTAGCCCGCTTCGTGCGGGCTTCTTTTTTTGCCTTGCGCAGGGTTTAGCGTTCGATCGCTGCGCGCGCGCACAGCTCGTCGGTGACGAGCCCGGAGAGCCAGCCGCCGTTGAGCGCCGCGATCACGGCTTCGCGCTTGCGCGCGCCGCCTGCGAATCCGATGGTCGGGCGGCGCGGCGGCGAATCGAGGTAGACGCTCGTCACGCGGCGGCCCGTGGGCGAATCGACGCGTTTGCCGGCCGCGTCGATCGGCAGGCCGAGCATTTCGGCCACGGCGCCCTGGCCCATCAGTTCACGCACTTCGTCGGAGGTGATGAAGCCGTCCTCATGCAGCGGGCAATGCTCGCCGATGTTGCCGATGCCCACGAACGCGACATCGGCCTCGCCCGAAAGCGATTCGACGATGCGATAGAGCCGGTGATTGCACCACTGTGCGCGCTCGGCCTCGTTATCGGCGATGAGCGGCGCGGGCAGCAGGAAGTGCTTGCCGCCCGTTTTCTCGGAGATATGCAGTGCGACATCGTAACGGTTCGACGAGCCGTCCTGGGCGATCGCGCCTACCATCGAAACCAGCCGATGCTGCGGCCGCTCCAGCTGCGCGATCTGATCGACAGCCGCCTTGAGCGTGCGTCCGCTGCTCACCGCCACCACCATCGGCCGCTCTTCGGTGAGGTAGCGCTCCATCACTTGCGCGCCCGCGACCGCGAGCTTGCGGTCGATTTCCTCGGGCGTGTCGTTGTCCACGGGCACCACTTCGCAGACCGAAAGGCCGTAGCGCTTCGAAAGCGCGTCGGCGAGCGCGAGACAATCGGCGAGACGGTGATCGACGCGCACGCGAATAAGGTTCTTCTCGACCGCGAACGCGACGAGGCGCTGCGCGACGGGGCGCGACACCTGCAGTTTCTCGGCGATTTCGTTCTGGGTGTTGCCGGCCACGTAGTAGAGCCAGGCGGCGCGGGTCGCGAGATCGAGTTTTTCGGTGGACTTGGGCACGGTGGTGGTCGGAGCGGGATCGGGGCCGAAGTGTACTGCACGAAATTGCGCGGCTTACGCGAGGCGTTCGCGCGAGGGCTCGAAAAGCGGGCGCACGTGGCGGTACAGCGCGCGGTAGGCGGTCAGCCGCTCGCGCAGCGCCGCGTGGCGCGCGGCGTTCGGCGTGTACTCGGCCACCACGGGCGGCTTCGTCAGCACCTCGCGTGCGTCGCCGCCTGCCGCGAGCCAGCCAAGGCGCGCCGCGCCGAGCGCCGCGCCGGTCTCGCCGCCGCCGTGCTGGCGCGTGGGCGTGTTGAATGCGTCCGCAACCAGTTGCGCCCAGTAGCCGCTGCGCGCGCCGCCGCCGAGCATCGACAGCGCGCCCACTTCGGTGCCGGCGGCCGCGAGGGCGTCGAGGCCGTCGGTGAGCGCGAGCGTCACGCCTTCGAGCACGGCGTAGCCGAGCAGCGCGCGGTCGGTCGCGTGCGTCATGCCGAAGAACACGCCCTGCGCATACGGGTCGTTGTGCGGCGTGCGCTCGCCCGAGAGATACGGCAGGAAGAGCGGGGCTTCGGCGAGCGTTTGCGCGCCCAGCTGTTCGACTTCGGCGAGCAGCGTGGGCTCGTTCGTGCCCGTGAGCTTGCAGACCCAGCGCAGGCAGCTCGCCGCCGAAAGCACGACGCTCATCTGGTGCCAGCGGTCCGGAATCGCGTGGCAGAACGCATGCACGGCGGAAGCGGGGTTGGGCCGGAAGCGGTCGCCCACCACACACAGCACGCCCGAGGTGCCGAGCGAGACGAAGCCGTCGCCGGGCTGCGTCGCGCCGATGCCGATGGCGCTCGTCGCGTTGTCGCCGCCGCCCGCGGCGACGACCACGTCCTCGCGCAGGCCGAATTCACGCGCGAGTGCGGGCAGCAGCGTGCCGGAGGGCGCGCTGCCTTCGGCGAGCGCGGGCATTTGAGCGCGCGTCATGTTGCAGGCGTCGAGCAGCGCGTCCGACCAGTCGCGTTTGGCCACGTCGAGCCAGAGCGTGCCGGCGGCGTCCGATGGATCGGAGACCTTGCCGCCCGTGAGCTGCAGGCGCAGATAGTCCTTTGGCAGCAGCACGCAGGCCGTTGCGCGAAAGATCTGCGGCTCGTGGCGCGCGACCCACAGCAGCTTGGGCGCGGTGAAGCCCGGCATGGCGAGATTGCCCGCGATGCGATGCAGCTGCGGCGCGCGCGCGGTGAGTTCGGCGCATTCGTCCACCGCGCGCATGTCGTTCCAGAGGATCGCGGGGCGCAATACGCTGTCGTGCGCGTCGAGCAGCACGGCGCCGTGCATCTGTCCGGAAAGGCCGATGCCGCGCACCTGCGCGAATTCGTGCGGATGCGCCTCGCGCAGCGCAGCGAGCGCGCGGCGCGTGCCGTCCCACCAGTCGGCGGGATTCTGCTCGGACCAGCGCGGGTGCGGGCGCGAGACGACGAAGGGCGTGCCGGCAGTGCCGATCACGCGGCCGTCGGGCGCGAGCAGCAGGACTTTCACTTCGGAGGTGCCGAGGTCGATGCCGAGATACATAGGCGCGCGGAAGTCGTAATGTGAGTTGCGCTACTTTAGCCGCGCGCCGTGCGCGACGCCATGCGCGCCGACCCGGAGGGCGCGCGCGGCGCGGGTGTGACGGATCAAGCCGCCGTGTCGCTTCACACGCTGCACCCGCGCGAGGCGAGCCACGCGTCGACGCGCGCGAGCGCGCCGCGCACGGCGCTGCCGAGCGTCGGGTTGCCGGCGAGGCCGCCCCAGAGCAGCTTGTCGCCGAGAAACGTCGAGACAGGGTCGCCGCTGTCGAACATGCGGTGCACGGCCGCCTGGTCCATCACGCCATCCTGGTAGGTGTAGGGCAGCGTGCCCTTGTGCCAGCGCGCGAGAAAGCGCAGGAAGAGCGCGGGCAGCATGGCCGTGGCGGCAGGCGTCGCGCCGCTGGCGATGCGTTGCGCGAGCGTTGGCGCGATGAAGCCGGGGATCTTTGAGTAGCCGTCGGCGGCCACGCGCTGGTTCGTGTCCTGGATGTACGGATTGCTGAAGCGTTCGAGCACGACGTCGCGGTACTTCGCGAGATCGAGCGGGCTGGGGGTGAGGCAGGGAATCACGTCCTCGCTCACGTACTCGCGCGCGAAGGTGCGGATGTCGGCGTCGTGGGTGCCTTCGTGGATGAAGTCGAGCCCGACGAGCGTGCCCGCCCACGCAATGCAGCTGTGCGTGGCGTTGAGGATGCGGATCTTCGCTTCCTCATAGGGCATCACCGATTCGACCATCTCCGCGCCCGCGCGCTCCCAGGCGGGCCGCCCCGCGCAGAAGTGATCCTCGATCACCCATTGAATGAACGCCTCGCCCATCACGGGGCAGGCGTCGTCCACGCCGGTCGCCGCCTTCACGCGCTCGCGCACGTCGGGCGTGGGGCGCGGCGTGATGCGGTCGACCATCGAGTCGGGGCAGGCCGTGTTCGCGTCGAACCAGGCGCGCAGATCCGTCGCGCCGCGCAGCGCGAGGAACTCGCGCATGCCCGCGTGAAAGCGCTTGCCGTTGCTGCGCAGGTTGTCGCAGGTCTGCAGCGTGATGGGGCCGCCATCGCGCGCCATGCGCGCTTCGAGGATCGCGGCGAGGGCACCGTAAATGGTCGTGCGGCCGCCCTTGAGGTCGGCGGCGAGGTCCGGGTTCGCGGTGTCGAGCCGGTCGTGTTCGTCGAGGTAATAGCCGCCTTCGGTCACCGTGAACGCGATGATCTTGCAGTTCGGGTCGGCGCCCGCGTCGATCAGGCTCGCGAGATCGGCAGACCATGGCAGCACGCGCGTGATCGAGCGGATCGTTTCGTAGGCGCGCTCGCCCTGCGGCGTGACCGTTTCGAGCGTGTAGGCGCCGTTCTGCGCGGCCAGCGCGTCCATCACGGCGTTCATGTCGGAGCGGATGTTGCCGACGGTGAGCGACCAGGCGGCCTCGTCGGGCTTGCGCGTGAGGTTCACGCGATGCAGGTACCACGCCTGATGCGCCCGGTGAAACGACCCGGCGCCGATGTGCAGGATCACGTTCGCATTGCTGCGTTCGGTGTTCATTCGGTGTCTCCTTACTCAAAGCGGCCTGACGGCTCGAGCCTGAGCAATTGCTCTAGTGATGAACGAATGATCGTATCCGGTCGATCGAAAGTCAAGCGGGCGAGGGCGGTTTTCGGTGGCGCGCTGCGGCGGCGGAGGACGCGCGCGCGGTCGTCGAACGCGCGTCGAGTGAACGTGGGTGGGGATGTTGTGGCGCACAAGGCGCCGGGGAATCGATGGCGGGAAAATGGGCCGGCGGTCTCAGCCGCCAATCCGCTCCACCGCCGCAACGGCCTGTGCGGTCGCGTCTTGCGCGCAGCAATCCACGACGATGCGCTCCGGCATCGCGCGCAGCCACGTGAGCTGGCGCTTGCAGAGCTGGCGCGTGGCGAATACGCCCTTGTCGCGCATGGTGTCGTAATCCACCTCGCCGTCGAGGTATTCCCACACCTGGCGGTAGCCCACGCAGCGCATGGACGGCAGGGTGGGATTCAGGTCGCCGCGCGCGCGCAGCGCCTTCACCTCGTCGATGAGGCCGCCCGCGAGCATCGCATCGAAACGCGCTTCGATGCGCGCGTGCAGCACGCCGCGATCGGACGGTTCGAGCGCAACCGGCACGAAGCGATAGCGCGCGGCTTCATCTTCGCGCGTGGACGGCGTGGCGAGCAGCACCGACATCGGCTGCCCGCTCAGCATGAAAATTTCGAGCGCGCGCTGAATGCGCTGCGAGTCGTTCGGCGCGAGGCGCGCCGCAGTGGCCGGATCGACCTGAGCGAGACGGGCATGCATGGCGGGCCAGCCGTCGCGTGCGGCTTCGGCGTCGAGTTGCGCGCGCACGGCGGGATCGGCCGAGGGCAGGTCGTTCAGGCCTTGCGTGAGCGCCTTGTAATACAGCATCGTGCCGCCCACGAGCAGCGGCACGTTCCCGCGCGCAACGATTTCGCCCGTCACGCGCAGTGCGTCGGCGCGAAAGTCGGCGGCGGAATACGCATCCAGCGGATCGACGATATCGATCAGATGATGCACGGCGGCCGCCCGCTCCTCGGTGGTCGGCTTCGCGGTGCCGATGTCCATCTCGCGGTACACGAGCGCGGAATCGACGCTGACGATCTCCACTGTGCGCCCGCGCGCCGCCGACTGCGCGGCATACGCAAGCGCGGCCGCCGTCTTGCCCGAGGCCGTGGGACCGAGCAGGCAAGCGACGGGCAACGCTTCAGCGGCTGGTTTCGTGGACTGCGTCATTGACCGCGCATGAAGAGCCGATCGAGATCGGCGAGCGTGAGCTGGTACCAGGTCGGTCGGCCGTGGTTGCACTGGTCGGCGCGCTCGGTCGTTTCCATCTGGCGCAGCAGCGCGTTCATCTCGTCGAGCGTGAGACGCCGGTTCGCGCGCACCGCGTGATGGCAGGCGAGCGTGCCGAGCATCTCGTGCTGGCGCTCGGTGAGCACGCGCGAGCCGCCGTACTCGTGCAGATCGGCGAGCACGGCGCGCGCGAGCGCCTGGAGATCGGCGTCCTTGAGGAGTGCGGGCACCGCGCGGATCGCGATCGACGTGGGCGAGAGCACGGCGAGGTCGAAGCCCAGCGCCTCGAGCGTCGCCTTTTCTTCCTCGACAGTGCCCGTTTCGACGGGATCGGCCGTCATCGAGATCGGGATCAGCAAGGGCTGCACGGCGAGCGAGCGCTCGGCAAGGGCCTGCTTGAACTGCTCGTAAAGAATGCGCTCGTGTGCGGCGTGCATGTCGACGATCACGAGGCCGCGCGCGTTTTGCGCGAGCACGTAAATGCCGTGCACCTGGCCGAGCGCGAAGCCGAGCGGATGGTCCTCGCCCGCTTCGAACGCGGCGTGCGGTGCGCCGGCGGCGAAGGCGTCGGCTGCGCCGTCTTGCGCCTGCGGCACGGTCGAGCCCTGCGCCGTGCCCGCGCCGACGTCCTTGCGGCCGAACAACGCGTCATACAGCGCGAGCGGCTGCGCGACCGGCAGGCTGCCTTGCGTCATGCGCGACTGGCGCAGCCAGGTGTTGCCGCTGCTCGCGTTGGCGCCGCCTGCGTTTGAAGCCCCAAAGCCGGAAGCGCGCGAGAGCGGGCTACCCGCGCCGCCGCCGAAGCTGCTCGCCACGCTTGCGGTGCCGAACTTGCCGTCCGTGCCGAAGCCGCCCGTAGCGCCGGGCGCTGCGCCTGCGCGCGGGTAATCGGACGCGCCCGAAGCCAGCCCGACCGAGGCGCCCAGCACCCCGGCGCCCGGCAACGCGCGCGGCTCGATGAGCGCGGCCGCGTGGCCGCCCGAGGTCGTTTCGGGCGAGGCGCCCGCGTGGCGCGCAAGCGCGCGCTGCACGGCGTGGAACACGAACTGGTGAATCGAGCGCGAATCGCGAAAACGCACCTCGATCTTCGAGGGATGCACGTTCACGTCGACGGCTTCGGGCGGCAGGTCGAGGAACAGCACGTACGACGGATAGCGCTCGCCGTGCAGCACGTCCTCGTAGGCCGCGCGCACGGCGTGCGTGAGCAGCTTGTCGCGCACGAAGCGGCCGTTCACAAAGAAGTACTGCTGGTCGGCGCGGTTGCGGCTCGCCGTGGGCAGGCCCGCGCAGCCGTACACGGCGAGCGGCCCGGCGCGCTCGTCGAGCGGCAGGTGCGCCGTGGCAAAGACTTCGCCGAGAATCTTCGAAACGCGCGTGGCGGGATCGCTCGCGTTCCAGTGCTCGACCGCGCGGCCGTTGTGCAGCACCGAGATCGCGACGTCCGGGCGCGCGAGCGCGCTGCGGCGGATCATCTCGAGGCAATGGCCCAGTTCGGTCTGCTCGCTCTTCAGGAACTTGCGGCGCGCGGGCGTATTGAAGTACAGCTCGCGCACCTCGATGGTCGTGCCCTGACCGCCCGCAGCCGGCGAGATCGCGCCCGTGTGGCCCTCGATCTTCACGGCGTGCGGCGCGTCGGCGCTGCGGCTCGTAATCGACATTTCGGCCACCGAGGCGATCGACGCCAGCGCTTCGCCGCGAAACCCGAGCGTGGCGACGCTTTCCAGTTCGGCGAGCGAGCGGATCTTGCTCGTGGCATGGCGCATGAGCGCGAGCGGCAACTCGGCTTCGGGAATGCCGCAGCCGTCGTCGGCGATGGAAATGCGCTTCACACCGCCTTCGTCGAGCAGGATGCGCAGGGTGCTCGCCCCGGCGTCGAGCGCGTTTTCCAGCAGTTCCTTGACGACGGAGGCGGGCCGCTCGACCACTTCGCCCGCGGCGATCTGGCTGATGAGCTGATCGGGCAGCGCCTGGATCGCGCGCGCGGGCTGCGCGGCGCGCGACGCAACGGCGGCGTCGGTCGTGCTGGCAGCGTGGGCGGCGTTGGCGGAATCCGGCGCGGCGCCGGTGGGTTCGGAATTCGAAGACATGCGCGCAATTATAGCGAGTCGGCGCGGCGCCACCTGGCGCGCATCTGCACCCCTAAAAACCGCCATCTAGCAGCGCTTTGTGCGCGAAATCACCGAAATTGGCGGGAATTTTTCGTGACGGCCAGGCACTTTCGGTATCATGGCGCGGTCAATTTTGCTTCTCGCGCAACACAGGGCGAACGCGCTTTTTCAGGCGCGCGGCCCACGATCAATAAGGGACACTTTTGGATACGCTTCTGCAGTTCGTCAATCTTGTCTTGCACATCGACAAGTTTCTCGGTGTCTTCATCCAGCAATACGGCGGCTGGGTCTACGCGGTGCTGTTCCTGATCGTGTTCTGCGAAACCGGGCTCGTGGTGCTGCCGTTCCTGCCAGGCGACTCGCTGCTCTTCATCGGCGGCGCGTTTGCCGCTACGCACGAGATGAATCTCGGCCTGCTGATCGTGCTGCTGCTCGTGGCGGCGGTCCTTGGCAATACGGTCAACTATCTGATCGGGCGCGCCATCGGGCCGAAGGTGTTCAATACGCATATTCCCGTGCTCGAACGCTTCCTCGATCGCGCCGCACTGCAGAAAACGCACGAATTCTACGAGCGCCACGGCGGCAAGACGATCGTGCTCGCGCGTTTCATTCCTGTCGTGCGTACCTTCGCGCCGTTCGTGGCGGGCGTGTCGCAAATGAGCATGCGACGGTTTCAGTTCTTCACGATCACGGGTGCGCTGTTCTGGGTGTTGCTGCTCGTGCTGCTCGGCTACTTCTTCGGCAACATTCCGTTCATTCGCCAGTATCTGAACGTGATCGTGCTCGTCGGCATTGGCGCTGCGATCGTGCCGATCCTGCTTGGCGGCCTGTGGAAGATGCTGCGCAAGAACTCGCGCGGCGGCGCCGTGCGCAAGCCCAACGGCGGTTGAGCGCCAGGCGCCACCAGGCTGCAACGCAATAAAAAACGGCATCGCCTGCGAAGGCGATGCCGTTTTGCTTTGGCGGGCGCGTCGAACGCGGTGGGCTAGGTGCCCACGCGGCGAATGATCGAAGGCGTTTCGGGGGTGGGGTAGCCCGCGTCCTTGAAGGTCTCGACGATCGCGCGGTTGGTGTCGAAGTAGACCTGCCAGTAGGTGTCGTTGCTCGTGTAGGGCCGCACGGCCAGCAGCGGCCCTTCGGGCGTGAACGAGAGAATCTCGACATCGGGCGCCGGTTCCTGCGCAACGTTCGGAATTTTCGCGATGGCGGCGCGCAGGCGGTTGGCGGCATCGACGGGATCGACACCGTTGGCGATCTTCGCGGTCAGCTCGACGCGGCGCAAGGGCGTCGCGCTGTAGTTCGAGATGGTGTCCGAGAAGATCTTGTTGTTGCCGACGATGTTGACCACGTTGTCCGGCGAGATGATGGTCGTGCCGAAAATGCCGAGTTCCTTCACGGTGCCCGTCACGCCGCCGGCCGTCACGAAGTCGCCCACCTTGAACGGCCGCAGCACCTGCATGAACACGCCCGCCGCGAAATGCGCGAGCAGGCCGCCCCACGCCGTGCCGATGGCGAGGCCAAGACCGGCGAGGAGCGCCGCGAACGAGGTGGTCTGCACGCCGAACACCTGGAGGATCGCGAGGACCAGCAGCAGGTTCAGGACGGCGGCGAGGATTGAACTGAGGTAATGCGCGAGCGTGGGATCGACCCGCTCGTTGCGCGCGAGCACCTTGCGCAGCAAACCGGCGACGAGGTTGATGGCCCAGCGCCCGATGATCCACAGGGCGATCGCCGCGACGACCTTGGTCCCGAAGTCGATGCCCCGGGTCATGATGAATACGCGGATGGTTTCGAGATCCAAAATGCCCTCGCTTGTGCCGTGGAATTGCCGTTGATCGAGCCGGAAAAGACGTGCAACCGACAGTGGCGGGGAGCGCGGCGCGTGCCGTGGCTGGCGCCGTCTGTCCCTCGGAGCATTTATAGGCGAACTGTAAAAAGCGCGCATCCAACGTGCCCAGCGGCTTGAAGGGTTGACCCCGCGCACGAAGCGCGAAGCGCGCGTTCAATCGATGCGGCGTGCATGGCCGTTCGGCTGTATCGTTGCGCGATCGACACCGACACTGACCCGCACCAAAAAGGAGGCCCGCCATGAACCTTCAGAACACCGATCTCCATCTCATCACCGTAAAGCTCGACGAGCTTCGCCCCACGCAGATCACGGTGGGCTTTCGGGAGGTGAACGCCAAACGCGCGCACTGGCAGGCGCTCGACAAGAAAGGCCGCGCGGCGGCCATCGACTCGCACTGGTTTCCCGCCGTGCTCGGGCCGAAGTCGCGCTACTACGTGGTCGATCACCACCACCTCGGCCGCGCGTGGCTCGAAGAATCGGTGGAGAGCGTGCGGGTGACGGTGCTCAAGGATCTCTCGTGGCTCGAGCCCACCATCTTCTGGCGCATGATGGAGCACAACCAATGGGTGCATCCGTTCAATGCCTCGGGCGAGCGCTGCGAATTCGAACAGTTGCCCAAGCAGCTCCTGGGTCTCGCGGACGATCCGTATCGCAGCCTCGCGGGCGAGTTGCGCACGTCGGGCGGCTACGCGAAGGACACGACACCGTTCAGCGAATTCCTGTGGGCCGACTATCTGCGCCGTAAGGTATCCGAAACGCGCTTGCGCAAAGACTTCGACGCGGCGCTCGCCGACGCGCTTTCGCACGCGCACGATCCCGAAGCGCGTTACTTGCCGGGCTGGTCGGGGGTGGTGCCTGCCGCGGCGGCTGGCGTGCCGGCGGGGGCGACTGGGAAGGCGCCCAAGGTGGCGAAGGCGGATAAGGCCGCAAAGGTCAAGAAGAGCTGACGCGGGCGGCGCGCCTTACATCGGCAGCGTCGATTTGCTGTAGGGAGACGTTTCGATTGCCTGCGCGCCGGCTGGTCCGCTGTGCGCCTGGCGTGCGTCCTGCCGGCGCGCATGCCGCACGAGCAGCAGTGCCATCAACGCGGCGAGCGCGTAGGCGAAGGCGCGCTCGGGGTAGGTCTCGCTCGGGTTGTGCGCTTGCCACGGCCCACCGGCACTGGCGAACACGAGGAAGGTGACCGCCGTGTCGAACGCGAGTGCAATCGCCATCAAGCCGACGAAGATGCGCGTGCCATTGAGCGTGAGATCGGGCCGCGCGCAGACAACGAGCCAGCAACCCACGCGCACGGCGAAGAGCAAGGCGAGATTCCAGAGCAGAAAGCAGATGAAGTTGACCATGATGCGAAGTGACCGGGCGCGTGACGCAAAGCTCGCGCTGGGTGTTCGGGGCGTGCGGCGGTGCGCATGCCCACGCTCCCGGCGAGCGGTGGCGCGATCCTGGCATGGAGGTCCATCTCGATAAATGCGGGCAGACGAAGGTCGATGGCGCGAAGTCAGCGCCCGTCGTCGCGCGAGCCCGGCGCGATGCGGCTCGCGAGGGTTTGTGAAGCATTGTCAGGCGTGCGCGGGGTTGCGTTCTTGCAACTCGCAGGCGCATCGCTGAGGCGCCGTTGGGCCGACGATGGCCCGAAGTTGGCCCGAAGTTGGCCCGCGGTTGGCCCGCAGTGAGCTTTCAGCGCGCGTCGGGAAGTGCCGCTTGCGGCGGCGTGCCTTGGGTGAGGTAGTGGCAGAGCCATTCGCTGGCGGGGCCGCGTGCGGCGTCGGTGCGATGGATCAGCGAGATGTTGTAGCTCACCGAGCGCCGGTCCGCGAGCGCGACGCGCACGAGCCGCCCGGCTTCGAGGTCGGCTTCCACCAAATGCTTCGGCATCGACCCCCAGCCTAGGCCCGCGAGCAGCAGCCGGTGCTTGGCGCCGAGGTCGCCGAGCTTCCATGCGCGATTGCTGTACACGCCGAAGTTCTGGCCTTCGGTGAGGCGGCTTCGGTCGGTGAGCACCAGCTGCGTGTGCTCGCGCGCATCCGAAATACGCACGGGATGCTCCGCCTTGGCGAGCGGATGGCAGGGTGCGGCCACGAGCACGAGTTCCACGGTGCCGATGGACTGCGCCTCGATCACATGCGGCCAGTTGTGGTTCGGCCCGCTGATGCCGACCGCGCAATCGCCGTCGAGCACGAGCTTGAGCACGCCGCCAAGCGCCTCCATGGTGAGATTCAGTGCGACGGTGGGAAACGTGAACGCGAACGCCTGCAGCGCTTCGACGAGCCGCTGCGACGGAAACATCACGTCGACGGCCAGCGAAACCTCGCCTTCCAGTCCCCTCTGCAGGCCGGCCGCCTTGGCGTTAAGCTGACCCATGAGCAGATCGAGGCGGCGCGCGTCGGCGAGGATCGCGCGGCCCGCGGCCGTGAGTTCCGGCTTGCGCTTGCCGCGCTCGAACAGTGCGACGCCCAGCAGCGCCTCGAGATTGGCGATCGTATAGCTGACCACCGACTGGGCGCGGTCGAGCTGGCGCGCCGCCGCCGAGAAGCTGCCGGTTTCCGCCACGGCGATCAGCGCGCGAAGCTGCTCGAGACTAGGGGAGCGGTCCGAGGTGCGGTCCACGAGATACGGTCCTTTTCGATCTATCGAAAAAGTGGATGATAACCATCCATTTTAGACGATTGTTTGAATAGGTTTGGCCGGGTAAAGTGCACACCTCGAATATTGGAGTCGTATGCCGATGAACCCTTCCGTCAAGCCCGCCGGCCGCTATAGCGGCTTTGCCATGCTGCTGCACTGGCTGATCGCTGCGCTGATCGTCTGGGGCTTTGCGCTCGGCTGGGTCATGACCGACATTCCCGGCATCACGCCCACGAAGCTGCGCTACTTCTCGTGGCACAAGTGGATTGGCGTGACCGTGCTCGCACTTGTGCTCGTGCGCATTCTCTGGCGCGTCACGCATGCCGCCCCCGCGCTGCCCGGCTCCATGCATGGCTGGGAAAGGCTCGCCGCGCATCTCGGCCACACCGCGCTCTACGTGCTGATGGTTGCGATCCCGGTGACGGGGTACCTGTATAGCTCGGCGGCAGGCATTCAGGTCGTGTACCTCGGCATCTGGCCGCTGCCCGTGCTGATCGACCCCGACACCGCGCTCAAGGGTGTGCTGCGCATCGTGCATATCGCGCTGAACTACACCTTGCTCACCGTGGTCGTGCTGCATGTGCTCGCCGTGATCAAGCACCAGTTGATCGACCGCCAGAACATCCTCTCGCGCATGCTGCCGTTCGGCACGCCGCGCGACTGACCTTGCGGCGCGTGCGCGCCGAATCCATTTTCCGATGCCTCCCACCTTGGACCGACAGCCCATGATCCAACGTCTTGCCCATACCGCTTCCGTCGTCGCGCTCGGCGCGGCGCTCGCCGCCGGCGCGACTTTCGCCACGACTTTCGCCACCAGCGCCAACGCCGCGGCCGAAGCCGCCAAGAACTCCGTCACCGCCGTGTTCAAGCAGATGAACGTGCCGGTCGAAGGTCGCTTCAATCACTTCACCGCGGACGTGCGCTTCGATCCGGCGAACGTCGCGGCATCGAGCGCGAAGCTCGACGTCGAAGTGTCGAGCTTCGACATCGGCGCGCCGGAATACAACAAGGAAGTCGCCGGCGACGAGTGGTTCGACGCCTCGCATTTCCCGCACGCGACCTTCGTCTCCACGCAAATCAAGCCGGGCGCGAACGGCGCGTTCACGGTGGCCGGCAAGCTGACCATCAAGGGCAAGACGACCGACGTCGTCGTGCCGGTGCAATACCGCAAGGACGGCGCCAACCAGGTGTTCGACGGCGCGCTGCCCATCAAGCGCCTCGCGTACGGCATCGGCTCGGGCGAGTGGAAGGACACCTCGATCGTCGCCGACGACGTGCAGATCAAATTTCACATCGTGTCCGCCGCGCACTGACGCGCGAGCGGCATCATTTTTTCATCCAGTTTCTCTCGCACCAGGAATCGATTCATGAAGACCACGATTTTCGCCGCGGCCGTTGCCGCCTCGCTCGCCGCTTTCGTCGCCACGCCCGCGCTCGCGGCCACGACGACCTACAACATCGACCCGATGCACACGTATCCGAGCTTCGAAGCCGATCACTTCGGCGGCGTCTCGGTGTGGCGCGGCAAGTTCACGAAGAGCGCGGGCACGGTCACGATCGACCGTGCGGCGAAGACGGGCACGGTGGACGTGACGATCGACGCATCGTCGATCGATACGGGCAACTCGCAGCTCGACAAGCATGTGAGCTCGGCCGAATTCCTCGACACCGCCAAGTACCCGACGGCCACCTACAAGGGCACGTCGATTCGCTTCGACGGCGACAAGCCCGTGGAAGTGATCGGCACGTTCACGCTGCACGGCGTGACGAAGCCGCTGAACCTGAAGATCGACTCGTTCAAGTGCTTCCAGAACCCGATGCTCAAGCGTGAAGTGTGCGGCGCAGACGCATCGGCGCAATTCGACCGCGCGGATTACGGCGTGAACTGGGGCCAGTCGTATGGCTTCAAGACGGCAACGACGCTGCAGATCCAGGTGGAAGGCGTCAAGGCAGACTGAGTTGGCGCGCGGCATGGGCCGCGCCTCGCTCGATGCGAAAAAGCCCGTGCGTTGTTGGCGCACGGGCCTTTTTGTTGCATGCAGCGATAAGGATGACGAAGTATCGTCAGTGGATGGGCGACGTTGCATGCGTGCTGCGCGGCGACAGTGCGACATCGACGACGTGCGAATGCCAGATACCGCAGGTGGCCTTCACGGGGACCCAGGCGTACTTGCCGCGTACCTTGGCGAAGGCGTGCAGGTGGATCAACGTGTCGACGGATGTGACAGGCGTGAGCGCATCGCTTGCGGCGGGTGCGGGCGTGACATTGCCGGGCGCGGGCTGCTCGATCTTCGCCGAGAGCGCGCGGCGGTCGGGCACGAGCAGCGAATCGTAGCGCTGCGCCTTGCGCACCCACTGATCGAGCGCGGAGACGCAATTGACGACGGCGTCCGGCACGCGAATGCGGCGCAGGTATTCGTAGTCTTCGGGTTGCGGTTGGACTTGCGCATGAACGCGCAGACTGAGCCAGAAAAGCGCGAGCAGGGCGCAGGCAAGGGTCGTGAACTTCATGAGGACGTGGCCTGTGCAGCAGGGGATGGGACGGCGAGGGAGGGGGGAGTATACATGCTGGGCCGGTGGCCGCGCGCTGAGGCTCTCAAGGCCAGTTGCCTGCGAATTGCCATGCGCTGCAAAGCAAAAAGCCCAGTCCGGAGACTGGGCTTTTCGTTTGATTCTTTGGTAGGCCGTACGGGATTCGAACCTGTGACCAACGGATTAAAAGGACGGCGGGCAGGGATTCTGCCGAGTTCTGCGAATTTCTGGAAAGTCTTATATAACAAGAACTTGTGGTGTATCGTGTGATGAATGACATCCCGGGAAGCTCGTCCGCGTTGTGTAACTTTCTCGGCGCGATTACACAAGAATTGCACAGAAAAATGCGTGCACTTTCGCGTTCCGGTCGGACCTTGCAGCCCGATGATGCGAGCGCGTGTGTTGCGACACCACACAGAGTCGCGTTGCTTCGACGGTTTAGGTCACCAAGCTTCAGCGCGATCAATTCGAAACCTGCTTGCGCCAGATACGGACAATGTATGTCAGCGACAGTAGCCTATATCCTCACAGCGGAGCCATTTTTCTGTTCTTCGACCATGCGACGACACATAGTCCGCGAGCCAATATCGGCCATCGGCTGATTTTTTGACCAAACTCACCGCATCCCCTTTTATGAGGTACGTTCTATCGATGGTCGACGCAATAGGGGCGTTAAAAAAATACGCTCTATCGTTAATGACGGTTTTTTCATTTGATATGACAGAAGTTTCGGCGTCGTTATCACCCGGATCAATCACTTTTTTGAGTTTCTGTAGCAAAACTGAGTCGTCAATTATTTCTTTATTTTTGCAGAGAGACGATAAAATGAAATCTTCTTCCGACGTCAAAAATTTCCCTTGACCAAGAAATAGCAACGTCACCGCGGAATACGAATTTAACGATTCCGACAACGCGGGAGGGTTGAATTTTACGATTTGTTTTATTAAATGATTGATTTTATTTCTCGTTAGATCTTTGTTTGGCTGTACGTCGATATTTTCAATTTTCCCAAGATGGAGGGTCGTTCGAACAGTGCCAATTGAGAATAATATTCCATTGATTGGGATTACATAGTTATACGTGACACTTCCTTCCATTCCACCTGAATTAGTGATGATTGACAGGAAACCCATATCACTTGCGTTTACCGTAGGAAGGTCGTCCGAAACGTATGTATACCACAATAAATTATTTTCTCCGTTGATCGCCAGCCGTACGGTCACCGCGCTGACCCGCATTCCATCTGAATTACTGCTCTCCGAAATGGAGTATTCGCCACTGTACTTCTGCCCAGTGAAAAATATCCCGCTCATCGGTTCTGCCCATGTGGCGTTAGATGCAATGAAAATCCCAATAGCGAGCGGGAGTAAAAATTTCATTGCGAGGTCAAATTTTCTTTTTTTTTTGCATCAACTGCCTCCACAGCTTCGTTAACGCGCTTCGTATGAGTTTTGTTGAAATTGGTTCCGTGCAGCGAGCTTTTTTCCATCAGATAGTCATTGAATATAAGCCCAGGATTCGTTGTGCATCGTTCTGCCTTAAGCACTTTTGCCAATTTGTTCAAAACAACAAATCGCTCGCCTACATGATTGAATCCACCATTAACCGCAACCGTGATTGCATAAAAATCATTGTGATCTGCTTTTGGGTTGATATCTCCCCAATGACTTCCATGTCTCCAGTACCAGCACGCAGAGTGTGTGGTGTGATCAATACTGTCGCTGACTTGGTCCGGGTTGGTTCCGATGGTTGTATCTCCGATATAATTTCCGTAGGCGATGTAGTTTGTATCATGAGTGAGCTGAATTAAGCCACGACCGTGGAAATTTGACCCCCCATGATAGTTATTCCAACCTGAAGGGATTGACCCATCTTTATTGCGATATTCTTCGTTCGTTCTGAGTTCATCACATTCATGAGACATTTGGGAAAGAAAGTGCACCTTCCTGACGCATGTCATCATGTCGTTTTCGCGCATGTACTTATTCAGCAGTTCAAGAAATTTACCTTTATCAAATCCATGGACCGACTGATCGTGAGCAGCATGAAACAGCCCCTCGGACTTGACGTCTAGTGGCAAGAGTAAATCCAGCTCTTCCTCAGTAATGTCTTTATTGCAGGAGCAGGTTTGCAGGAAATTCCCCACCAATCCAACCGGATTGATGTGATAAACATCCGGCCCCGGAAAACCCGCCACCCCGGCCCCCACCTCGTCCCACCACGCGAGCTTCGCGATGCGCTTCTTTTCCTCCTCGTGTTCGGGCTTCGGCCCGGTGCGTTGCTCGAGTGCGCTGACCAGTTCCTGCCACTTCGCAGGATTCGCCCATTCACTTGCGTGCTTCGCAATGAGGCGTGACGCCCGAAAGGCGGTCCACGGAAATCCGTCACCCTGTGTGTCCTGCCCCAAAGCGCAGAGGTCGTCCGCTGCGCGAGCGCCGTCACCGGTTGGATACAGGACACGGTAGAGAGCAGCCATGAGTGGACTCAGCTTGCCCAGTGAACCCACACCGGGCGTATCGCCGCCGAGCGCATAGTCCACATAGTCACCCGTGCTCGCGAAAATGGTGTGCGCCGGATCGTGGCCTTCGTCGTGGCACTCGAAATCGATCCAGTCCTGCGAGAACTCGCGGGTCACACGCCCCCCCGCAAAGTTCTGCTCACGCACCCACCCTGTTATGGGATTGCGTTGCATATCCGCGCTGTCTATTTTCCACCAGTGCAGTTTCTGTCCGTCACTGCCAGGCGCTGTCTCGGTGAACAGGTGCGCGGTGTCTTGCGGCAGCGCGGCGAACCCATAGGTCTGGACTACATCGGTTTGCTTTGCATCCTGCCCCTGCCGCCCGTGATCGTGAAAGAGCGTGGTCCCACGATCAATGCGGAGAATCGTCGGGTCCGCGGACAAGCCCAACTGACGCCATTGGGTCGCGTTCGCGCAGTTCGCGTTGACCCAGGCGCGTCCGTCTTTGATGAACTTCCTGATACCCTCGTCGCAGAACACCTCAATGTGCGCCATCCGTGTTCCAGTTGTGCGCCGGTCCAGTGAGTCATAGCGGCCAAGGTGGCCCATCAGATCGCCCGCCTTGACGGGAATGCCGCCCGTGCCCTGCGGATCGCCCGGACTGCACATCTGGCTTGCTGTGACGATTACCCGGTCGAAGATCGAATCCGGCATCTTCTCTTGCGCGACTGGTCCCCCATTCTGTGCGCCCAGGTAAATCCAGCCGGAAATCACCGCAGATGGCGCGACGTAGCCGCCCGCTACCGGTGCGTACGGCGTTGCTCCGTTCAGGTCCGTCAGTTGCCCCCACGTTGCGCCGTGCACCGTTTGCGTCTTTCCAATACTGACGCTCGCCCCCTGCGGCAGGATGCCGAGGACGGAACCGTTGGGCTTCCTGCGCACGTTGAGGCCGACTTGGGAGGGTGCTGCGGCCTGACCAGCAGGACCCGGTTGGGGCTTGTCCTGTGCGTACTGCGTAATCTTCCACTGACGCGACCAGTACGCCGGTTTCTCCCGCTTCGGGAAATTGCTGTCGTAGTCAGTGTTGGACATCAGGTGCATGTACAGGCTGTAGAAGGTCAGCTTCGTGCCGTGCGGAAACTCCATCTCGTGGCGCACCAGGGCGAAGCCCGTACTGTAGGGAGCCCGGAACGGCGTGTTACTGCCATCCGCTGCCAGTTCACTGACCGGGTAGTCCCGGTTCGCGCGCCAGGCGACCAGCATGCCGTCCGCAATACACCGCAATCCGGCGTCAAGGTCCAGCGCTTGCCCCGCGCCGCCCTCCGTGACGTGAACGCCGCCGTGCCACATGCCCTTGCGGCTGACGAGATATGAGCCAGACGACTCACTATCGGCTAGCAACTGGTGAATATGATGCTCGTCAGCGAACTGCGCAGTAGTTGCGGACTTCCCGTGGCCCTTGCGGAGAAACGGAAAGGCGAACGGCAGCAGCCTCAGTTTTGCCGTAGCAGGTTGGGGGGAATTCGGTGGATGGGATGGCGCGGGTTTGGTCATGGGGTTTGGCTTAGTCCGGGTTATGCCAGCAATACTTTTGTCCTCTGGGCCATTCTCCGTACAGTTCCAGGGAAGTGCAATTTCGTTGCGCGCGCAATTAACATACGTTGACGAAAAGCAGTCGGAAGTCGATCGACTTCGTCGGAAAACCTCCGACCGAGATCAAGTGTGTCGAGACAGGCGTTCGCACGGGCCTCTAAAAAGAGTACAGACGAGGGTATTGACGCCCGTGCTAGTGTTCCTCGAAAGTCGTAAGTCGCATGGACCTCGGACTCCATCGCTAGAGTGATCGAGAATGGTTGAAACGCGAGAAAGAAAGGCGTTCTGAGATTGCCGTCTTTGTCGATTTTTAGTAACCGAGCAATTCGTAGGTAACGCTGGAGCCTTCTTTGAGCACGCAAATCTTACGGGAATATCTTGGCCGGTCAGTAGCGCTGTGGAAGCGGCCATTAGTGGACCCGAAAGCGTTAAACGCGCTTAAGTATTCCACGCCCTTGCATCCTGAACACTATCTGCTTTTTGCCGAAAAGGACTTGCGGCTTGGTGGGCCGCGTGGTCTTGTGAACAGTCTCGCAAATTCAAAAAGAGCGATCGACTGTCAGATTTTTGGGTTACTGCACGCGCTTGCGTTGCCCGAGCCGCGCAACTTTCCAGAGCGGCTCGATAAGCTTAAAGAGTTGGGCCTATTGGCTCCGCGAGTGGTTAGAAAGATCGCGCAACTACGAAACGTCTTGGAGCATCGGTACTACAAGCCAACGGTGACAGAAGCGGAAGAGGCGCTAGACATTGCCAGTCTTTTCCTCGGGACTTTGCGCCCGTATTTTGTCGGTGGCTCGTACATGGAGACGGTGTGGCTGGCCGACGAAGCCTCTGTGAACCCCAGGGGCGAAATAATACGCACCCGCACACACACCACTTGGAGTCATGCAAACGAACCGCGTTTCACGTATGCGCGAGGAATTTTGATCTCGTTCGAGTCAGGGGCGAAGTCCATAGAACTCGCTCTCGTTCACGACAATGTCGAAACTGCTTGTGTTCACCTCTGGCCAAGCGACAAAAGCTACGTGGAGCTTCAGGGCCTTTTGTTGCGGGCGGCTCTCGAAAATATCTCATATTCGATAACCGGTGCTCGCCGCTTTCTGAAGGTTCTTGAATTGGCAACGGCGCATGCAGACCCAAACGTCGAGTGGAGGATGGACGAGGCGGTTGCTGGCTTCGGCGCATGAAGCGACGCCGCTCCAGTCATCGCTCCGGTGGGAGTGGGCAGTGGGGCAAGGGCCCGCGTGAATCGCCTACGTCGCAAATCGATCGATTTTGCCTACACAGTGCCTATGTGGACCCACAAAGCAAATAGCCCAGCCGGTTAGGGCTGGGCTACGTGCTTGAAACTAATGGTAGGCCGTACGGGATTCGAACCTGTGACCAACGGATTAAAAGTCCGCTGCTCTACCAGCTGAGCTAACGACCCAAAAGAGAAGCGGGATTATAGCGGCGTATGGTCGATGCGTCAACTACTGCGCCACGAAACCAAAGAAAAGTGCAAAGGAAAAGGCCCGGAGCACGCCGTGCCCCGGGCCTTCCTTGTACGCGAGAGGCGCATTTCGCGGCATCGGCAATACGCCAGTGCCACATCACGCCAAAACCAGCCAGCAGCGCTTATTTGAGCTGTGAAAGCTTGCTCTGCGCCGTCTGGGCGACATCCGAGTTGCCGTATTGCGAAACGACCTGCTCGAGCGTGCGCTTGGCTGCAGCCTTTTGCCCCTGCTCGATCTGATTGTTCGCAATGGCCAGCAGCGCCTCCGGCGCGCGCGGATGCTGCGGGTACTTGCTGACGACGTTCTGCCACGTCGCGGTCGACCCCTTGTAGTCCCTCAGCGCATAGAGCGCGTTGCCGAGCCAGTACTGCGCGGTCGGCTGGTAAGGACTCTGCGGGAACTTCGCGATGAAGCTGCGAAACGATGCTGCCGCGTTCTTGAAGTCGCCGTTGCGGAACTGCTGCGAAGCGGCGTTGAACGCTTCCATTTCACCCGGCTGAACCGTGCCTTGCACGCCGTCCACGGTCTCCTGCTGCGGCTCGAACTTCTTGAGTCGCGTGTCGAGATCCGTGTAGTAGTCCTTCTGTTGCTTCTGCAGGGTTGCCAACTGGTTCGCCATGTCCTCGTTCTGTCCGCGCAACGTGGCGACCTGCTGGTTGAGCTGGTCGAGTCGGTTGGACTGGTCGAGGATCGTGCGTTGAGCGGCGGACAGCTGGTTGGACAAGCTGTCCGTTTTCGCGCGCAGGTCGAGAATCGCCTGGCGCGCCTGATCGTCATCGAAGATACCCGCGTGAGCCGGCAGCGCCGCAAAGGCGACGCCAGCCACGCAGGCGGCTGCGGCTACGCGCAGCGGGGAGAAACGGTGCGACATACGCCCCTTCATCCAATGCTCAATTACTGTTGATACACGAGGTCAGCACGGCGGTTTTGCGCCCACGATGCTTCGTCGTGGCCCGTTGCGACCGGCTTTTCCTTACCGAGGCTGACAGCTTCCATTTGCGAGTCGGGCACGCCCATCAGCGAGAGGGCGCGACGGACTGCTTCAGCACGCTTTTGACCCAGCGCCAGGTTGTATTCGCTCGTGCCGCGCTCGTCGGTGTTGCCCTGGATCAGGACGTGACGTTCCGGGTGCGTCTTGAGGTACTGTGCGTGAGCTTGCAGCAGCGACTGGTAGTCGTCCTTGACGGCGTAGCTGTCGAAATCGAAGTACACGCTGCGCTTGGCGAGCGGGCTGTTCGGGTTGTTCAGCTCATCGACGTTCACCTGGGCGACCGCGTTCGGGTTCGGCTGGGTGTTCATCGCGCCTGCGTTCGGGTTCGTTTCCTTGACACCCGACTTACACGCTGCCAGGGCACCGATCATCAAAACGGCCAAGGCCAGGCGTACTTTCTTCGACATCATTTTTGCTCTCCTGAAGTGTTATTGCATAAAAGGACCCCAGGACGGCTCGCGTACGCTGCCGCCCTGAACGGACAGGATTTGCCGCGTACGACCGTCGGTCGATACAGCAGCCAGCACGCCACGGCCGTTCACCTGTGTGGCGTAAAGAATGTACTGACCGTTCGCCGCGAAGCTGGGCGATTCGTCATGTGTCGTGTCAGTGAGCGCCGTGGCGACACCGGACTGCAGATCTTGAATGTACAGCTTAAATCCGCCACCCGTGCGTGAGATGTACGCCAGTTGCTTGCCGTCCGGGCTGACCTTCGGGCTCGTATTGTAGTTGCCGGTGAACGTCACACGCTGTGCCGCTCCGGTGCTTTCGCCCTGGGCCGGCATCCTGTAAATCTGAGGCTGGCCGCCGCGGTCGCTCGTGAAATAAATCGAGCGTCCGTCAGGAGAGAAGTTGGGTTCGGTGTCGATCGTCGTGCCTTGCGTGAGGCGGTGCAGGCCGGAGCCGTCGGCATTGACGGCGAAGATCTGCGTGTTGCCCGTGCGCGACAGTGCTACCGCGAGCGTGCGGCCATCGGGAGACCATGCCGGCGCCGAATTGTTGCCCTTCTGGTCCGAAATGATTACGCGGCGACCCGTAGGCAGGTCATGCACGTAGACGATCGGCTTCTTCTTTTCGAAAGAGACGTAAGCGACCTTGGTGCCGTCGGGCGACCAGGCCGGCGAGATGATCGGCTCGGGGCTCGAGAGCGCGATGTGCGCGTCTTGTCCATCGGAGTCCGAAACCTGCAGTTGGAAGCGGCCGCCCGTTTTGATGACGTACGAAAGACGCGTGGCGAACACGCCGCGGTCGCCGAGCAGCTTTTGATAGATGTAGTCCGAAACCTTGTGCGCGCTCATGCGCAGGCCGCTTGCGGGGCTCGTGAGCACGAGGCCGCCGAGGCTTTCGCCCTTCACGGTGTCGTAGAGCTTGAAGCGAACTTCGTACTGGCCGTTGGCGAGCTTGTTCACGCTGCCCGCCACGAACGCATTGGCGCCCTTGGCCTTCCAGCTGCCGAGGTCGACGGAGTCGTTTTCCGAAATCGGCGCGCTGCCGGCGTCGATGTTGGTGAATTTCCCGCTGCGTTGCAGGTCGGCGCGCACGATGGCCGCGACCTGTTCGGGCGAATTCGCTTCACCGGCAAAATTAGCCGTGGCGATCGGGAACTGGGTGGAGCCCACGCCGGTGACGAGGACGTTGAGTTGTGCGTTCGCCGCGCCGCCCGCCGTGATCAGGCAGGACGCGACGAGGGTCCGCAGGCCAAGCTTCGTCATCAATGTCATGCTGTGATATTTCCTGAAAAAAGCAATTTTGTCATACCGCGCAACAGCAGACTGACCCGAGATTGTTCGAATCGTTCCTTGTTCCGCTGCTTGTTCTGCTGTTGCGCGCCGGCTTTCCTCAACCTTTCTGTGATTTGCGCTCGCTGTTAGCCCGCCGGGCGCAAGGTGATCTTGAAGCTCGAAGGCGCCTTGCCGTCGGTATCGACAGGCATCGGATCCGAGCGCTGGACCGCTCGTAGCGCGGCGTCATCCCACGACGAGTTGCCGCTGCTACGCTGTATCTGCGCGGAAAGCAGCGTGCCAGTCGGCGAGCAACGCACCGCAACAACCGTCTCCAGTCCTGACGTCTCGCCGGACCAGATGATGTTCGGACGCACGCGCCGCTGCACCTTCTCTGCATAGCCCGCCGACGTCGCATTCCCGCCCGAACCGCTGCCGGTGCCGCTCTTCGCGAGACCATTGCCGCTCGTGCCTTCGCCGCCGCCCATCGAGCCTTGCATCTGCGCGATGCGGGCGCGGCGATCTGCGTCAAGCTTCTTCGCGTTGGCATCGGCTTGAGCCTTCGCCTTGGCCGCCTTCTCGGCGTCGGCCTTTTTCTGCGCGTCGAGCTTCGCCTGCTTCTGCTGCTCTTCTTCCTGCTGCTGCTTCTTGAGCGCGTCTTGCTGCTGTTGCTGCTGCTTTTGCTTCTCTGCCGCGGCTTGCTGTTGTTGCTGCTGCTGCTTGAGCTTTTCCGCCTTTTGCTGCGCGGCGAGCTGCGCAGCCTGCTGGGCCGCGAGCTGCTGCTGGCGTTTCGCGTCGGCTTCCTGCTGTGCTTTCAGACGCTGCTGCTCGGCCAGTTGCGCCTCGCGCTGCGCTTCCTGCTGCTTACGCTTTTGCTGTTGCAGCGCGATGTCGGCGTCCTCGGTTTGCGGCGGCGGCGGGGCAGGGGCGACCGGCGCGGGCGGCGGCAGCGGCTTCGGAGCCGACAGGTCCGGCACTTCGGTCCACAGTTCCGCCTCTTCACCCGCCGGCGTGCTGTTCTGCCAGTGGATGCCGTGATAGAGGAACAGACCGAGCAGCGCGTGCATGATCACCGCGAGGGCGATAGCACGTCCCGTGCCACGCTCGCGCGGAGGCTGCAGCGGATACGAATCTTTCTTCCGGGTCATTGCGATTTGACGAGCAGTCCGACACGTTTGACGCCGTGCGACTTCAGGTCGGACATCACGTTCATCACCGTCTCGTATTTGACGGACTTGTCGGCGGCGATCACGACGGGCTGGTCCGGATGGCTCTGCTCGCGATCGGCGACGAAGCCGTTGAGATCGGCGCGCGTCATGGTTTCCTGCTGCGTGGCGCCGGAGTCATCCTTGTAGCGTACGCTCAGATTGCCGTCGGGGCGAATGTTGACCACGACGGGCGGCACCTGCTGCTGCTGCGACGCGCCGCCGACGGTCGGCAGATTGACGATGGACGGCGCCACGAGCGGCGCGGTCACCATGAAGATCACGAGCAACACCAGCATCACGTCGATGTACGGCACGACGTTGATGTCGGCCATCGCACGGCGCGAGCGGCTGCCTCGCATGCTCGAACGGACTGAGCCTCCCATCTTCGACTCCTTGCTTCGTGACGATTAGTGGGCCTGACGCTGCAGGATGTTCGAAAACTCTTCGATGAAGGTTTCGAAGCGGATCGCCAGACGGTCGATGTCGTGTGCGTAGCTGTTGTACGCGACCACCGCCGGAATGGCGGCGAACAGACCGATCGCGGTCGCCGTCAGCGCTTCGGCAATGCCGGGCGCCACGTTCGCGAGCGTGGCCTGCTGCACGTTGGCGAGGCCGCGGAACGCGTTCATGATCCCCCAGACCGTGCCGAAAAGACCGATGTACGGACTGACCGAGCCGACCGAGGCGAGGAACGAGAGATTCGCCTCGAGCGCGTCCATCTCGCGCTGGAAGGCGGCGCGCATCGCGCGGCGGGCGCCGTCGAGCACGAGGCTCGGATCATTCAGGCGCTTTTCTTTCGCCTTCAGAAATTCGCGCATGCCCGACTCGAAGATACGCTCGAGCGCGCCGATCGTGTGGCGGTTGTTGGCTGCGCTCTGATAGAGCGCCTGCAGGTCGCCGCCTGACCAGAAGTCGCGCTCGAAGCGCTCTGTCTGGGAGCGCGCCCGGCGGATCGCAAACCACTTGCGGAAGATGAAGGTCCAGGAAATCAGCGACATGAGCAGAAGAAGCCCCATCACCGCCTGTGCCAGTATGCTCGCATTAAGAACGAGAGAAATGATCGACAGATCTTGTGTAGTGTTCATATAGGTTCGTTGTGACGTCCCGAAAGGGGCGAGCGGCTGCAAGACAACGCAAGGCTTCCTGTAGGCGGTTGGGAAGCTCTCGCGCCGTCGCGGCCGAACCCTGCTTGGTCCTGCATTGACCGGCGCGAGTTCACTGGCGTCGTATCAACGGTAATTACTGCACTGCCGTTGACACGGCGTACAGGTCTTTCTGTGGCCCACGTAGCAAGGCTTCATGAACGGGGGCCGGAATGGGCGCGGGGCGCATGGCTGTGCTGTCGACGCAGGCGACACGAATGGTGCCCGTGGCGAGCAGCGTGTTCTCGCGCCACGCTTCCTGCATGAAGTCGACCGAGGCGCGGCCAAGCTTCTCGACGCGGCTGACGGTGGTCACGACGTCGTCGAGGCGCGCGGGTGAACGGTAGTCGAGCGCAGTGCTGCGCACGACGAAGAGCACGCCCGTTTCCTCGGCGAGCCGACGCTGATCGACGCCGCACGCGCGCAGCCATTCGGTGCGCGCGCGTTCGAAGAACTTCAGATAATTCGCGTAAAACACGATGCCACCGGCGTCGGTGTCCTCGTAATAGACGCGTATCGGCCACGTAAAACCGCGCCCGGCCGGTGACGATGCGGCGTCCGGCTTGCTGGTCGAATTTTCCATGCCGCGCATTCTACCGGAACGCGCGGCCCCAACGTCTTTCGTACGACTGACGTAAGTATAAAATTTGTAAGGTAATTTTAGCCGCGATGGATGCTGAGGCCGGCGAATGTCTGGGCAACGGGCATCAATTCGATCGTGTTGATGTTCACGTGTGCGGGGCGCGTGGCGATCCAGTAGATCGAGTCGGCGATGTCCTCGGCCGTGAGCGGTTGCACGTCCTTGTAGACGTTGGCCGCCTTGGTGTCGTCGCCGCGAAAGCGCACATTCGAGAACTCGGTGCCGCCGCACAGGCCCGGCTCGATGTCGGTCACGCGCAGCGCGGTGCCCGCGAGGTCCGCGCGCAGGTTCAGGCTGAATTGGCGCACGAAGGCCTTGGTCGCGCCGTAGACGTTGCCGCCCGCATACGGCCAGCGGCCCGCCACGGAACCGAGGTTGAAGATGTGGCCGCGGTTGCGCGCGATCATGCCGGGCAGAAACGCGTGGGTGACCTGCACGAGGCCCGTGCAGTTGGTGTCGATCATGGTTTCCCACTCGTCGAGGTCGGCCTTCTGTGCCGGTTCTACGCCGAGCGCGAGGCCGGCGTTGTTGACCAGCACGTCGACGCCGGCGAACTCGGGCGGCAGCGCGCCGGGCGCGGCTTCGACCGCGGCGCGGTCGCGTACGTCGAGCTCGATGGGCAGAAGGGCGTCGCCGAGTTCGGCGGCGAGCGCGTCGAGGCGGTCCTTGCGGCGGGCCGTGGCGACGACGCGATGTCCGCCCGTGACAAAGGCCCGCGCAATGGCGGCGCCGAATCCTGCGGATGCGCCGGTGACGAAAACGATCATGGTGGCTCCCTGGTCGGTAGAAGGCGAGGAAAGCGGAAAGCCTACTTCCAATGCCGCGTTGCGGCAAGGAAGGGACAGAACGCGCGAGGGCCGCATCGCCGGTACCACCGGCCGTCGCGCCAGCAGGCGCGGGGCGCCCGGCCGCATGGGGCGCGGGCGGTTGCCTATTCCCTGCCGTTCCAATACACTAACGCGCTCAATCCCTGCGTGACTGGCGATAGGGTTCCAAAATAGCGGCGATGGCGGTAGCAATCTGCCCGCAATGAGGGACTCAAGGTGGAACGACCCACCGTGAAGCGCAGGGTGCCGTTTTGCCGTTCGCCTGGGCAGCCTGATTTCGCGCGCTTTCGTTAGCGCTGCGGGGCCTTTACCGGCCGTGGCTGTCCAGCCTCGCGTGTGCGGCACCTCCTTCCGCCACGTCAAGGCTGGCCTCTTCGCCAGCAGCGCCGCGTACCCGCTACGCGTTCTGCGCGAGACCCGGTCAACCTGAACACACTTAACGGAATCCGTATGTTTGACAGAGCCGAAAGCACCATCGCCAACGTCGATCCCGAACTCTTCAAGGCGATCGAACTCGAAAACCGCCGCCAGGAAGAGCACATCGAGCTCATCGCGTCGGAAAACTACACCTCGCCCGCAGTCATGGCCGCGCAGGGTTCGCAGCTCACCAACAAGTACGCCGAAGGCTACCCCGGTAAGCGCTATTACGGCGGCTGCGAATACGTGGATATCGTCGAGCAGCTCGCGATCGACCGCGTGAAGCAGCTGTTCGGCGCGGAAGCCGCGAACGTTCAGCCGAACTCGGGCTCGCAGGCCAACCAGGGCGTGTTCTTCGCCGTGCTCAAGCCGGGCGACACCATCATGGGCATGAGCCTCGCCGAAGGCGGCCACCTCACGCACGGCATGGCGCTGAACATGAGCGGCAAGTGGTTCAACGTCGTGAGCTACGGCCTCGACGCCAAGGAAGACATCGACTACGAAGCGCTCGAAAAGCGCGCGCACGAAACGAAGCCGAAGCTGATCATCGCTGGCGCGTCGGCATTCGCGCTGCGTATCGACTTCGAGCGCATCGCCAAGGTTGCCAAGGCGGTTGGCGCGTACTTCATGGTCGACATGGCGCACTACGCGGGCCTGATCGCTGCGGGCGTCTACCCGAACCCGGTGCCGCACGCCGACTTCGTCACCACGACCACGCACAAGAGCCTGCGCGGCCCGCGCGGCGGCGTGATCCTGATGAAGGCGGAGTTCGAGAAGCAGATCAACTCGGCCATCTTCCCGGGCATTCAGGGCGGTCCGCTCATGCACGTCATCGCCGGTAAGGCCGTGGCGTTCAAGGAAGCGCTCTCGCCGGAATTCAAGACCTACCAGCAGCAAGTGGTCGAGAACGCTCGCGTGCTGGCGGAAACGCTGGTCAAGCGCGGTCTGCGCATCGTTTCGGGCCGCACGGAAAGCCACGTGATGCTGGTGGACCTGCGCGCGAAGAACATTACCGGCAAGGCAGCTGAAGCCGTGCTTGGCAGCGCGCACATCACGGTGAACAAGAACGCAATTCCGAACGATCCGGAAAAGCCGTTTGTGACGAGCGGCATCCGCCTCGGTTCGCCGGCCATGACAACGCGCGGCTTCGGCGTGAAGGAAGCCGAGCAGGTGGGCAACCTGATTGCCGACGTGCTCGACAATCCGGAAGACGCCGCCACGATCGAGCGCGTGAAGGCGCAGGTCGCTGAGCTGACGAAGCGCTTCCCGGTCTACCGCTAAGCCACGCGATAGGCCATGCGCTGCCCCTTTTGCCGGCACGAAGACACGCAGGTCGTCGACTCGCGCGTGTCCGAAGACGGCGCCGCGATCCGGCGCCGCCGCCGCTGCCCGGCCTGCGACAAGCGTTTCACGACGTACGAGCGGGTCGAGCTGGCGATGCCGTCTATCGTCAAGAAGGATGGCAGCCGCACGGAATTCGACCGCCGCAAGATCATGGCGAGCATGCAACTGGCGCTGCGCAAGCGCCCGGTTGCGGCCGA
The DNA here is from genome assembly GCF_905220185.1 of Paraburkholderia sp. J11-2. Classification (NCBI taxonomy): domain Bacteria; kingdom Pseudomonadati; phylum Pseudomonadota; class Betaproteobacteria; order Burkholderiales; family Burkholderiaceae; genus Paraburkholderia; species Paraburkholderia sp. J11-2. Next base: position 188,616 of record NZ_CAJMYY010000015.1, read on the forward strand.
TGCGATCGACGCGGCGGTTGCCCGTATCGAATATCAATTGCTCGGCAGCGGCGAGCGCGAAGTGCGCAGCGAGCGCCTTGGCGAGCTCGTGATGGGCGAATTGCGCGAGCTCGACAAGGTCGCGTTTGTCCGGTTTGCTTCGGTGTACCGACGCTTCGAAGACGTCTCCGAATTCGAAGACGTGATCGAGGAATTCCGCCGTGCGGGTGCTGCCAACAACCCCACGAAAAAGCGCTGAGCGCATTCGCATTTTTCTTCCCTCCCGCTTTGCCGCTGTCGTAACGCTTGCATTCTCGCGAGCCGACGCTGCGCGCACCAGCTAGCCGTTCGGCTAATTGTTTCGTTTCCTGTTCGTCCGTAGATTGATGGCAATCCGCTCAAATTAAGGATTGCTGATGAAGCACGGAGGATTCACACTCGTCGAGACGATGGTCGTCATCGTCTTGCTGGCGATCTGCGCAACGCTTTCCACGCCTGTTTTCACCGCGTGGCGCGTGCGCGACCAGGTCGACGCACGCGCCAACGCCATGCTCGGCACGCTTGCCTACGCGCGCAACGAGGCGATACGGCGCAAGGCGCGCATTACCGTTTGCCGCGTCGATACTGCGCGCAATTGCCTGGCGGCGGCTAAGGCGTGTCCGTCCGGTAGTGCCGACTGGTCATGCGGTTGGGCCGTCATGATCGAGCGCGCGGGCGCGTATATCCCTTTGCGCATCCAGCCGGCGCTCGACTCGATCACCGTGGCTTCGGGGCTCACCGCCATCACGTTTTCGCCGCCGGCGGGGCAAACCATTGGTAGCTTGCGCAACTTCGAGTTCGCCCCGCGGACCACATCGGCTGCGCAGCGCGGCGCGAGCTGGCGGCGCTGCATACGCATCGCGGCGGGCGGCCGGGCACGAGTGAGCGACGGCGCATGCACGGGTGCGTCGTGAGCCGGGCCAGTGAGCGTGGCGTGCGCGGATCGACGCTGCTCGAAGTTGCCATTGCGCTCGGCGTCATGGCGATGTGCGGGCTCGGCCTGATGAGCACGCAGCTCGGGGTGGCCCGGCATGCGCAGCTGGCAGCGGCGCGCGAACGCGCGGTGTTTACCGCTGACGCCATTGCCGAAGCCGCACGCGTGGCAGGCGCATCTGGCTCCCCGATCGATCGATGGAAGGCGCTGACGGCGAGCGTTGTGTCGGAAGGGCAGCTGACCACGTCGAGTGCGGGCGGAGACGCATCGATCGCGTCTGTGAGTTGGGTGGCGACACCGTTCGGCGCAGCGTCAGGTTCGGCTGCGGCCTCGCGGGTCGCGCCATGTCTCGATGCAACGGCGCCCGCAGGGCGCGCCTGCGTCGCCTTGGCATTTCTGCGATGAGTAAGCGTCTCGCGTATGCACGCCGGCATGCTGGCCACACACTGCTCGAACTGACGATTGCCGTGGCGCTCGGTCTCGTGGTGACGCTGGGTGCGCTCTCGGCCTACCGCACGCAGCGCCAGGCCTACGCGCTGGCGAGCGATGCCGTGCGTATCCACGAGGCCGGCATGAACGCATTGATGTTGATCGGCGAGCAGATCCAGATGGCCGGCTTTACCGCAGCCGATGCGCGCTCGCCGCTTGCCGGTCCTGCAATTTTCGGCTGCGCTGCCGGGCGACCGAGCGGTGCCGACGCCGCGCTTGCCTGCGAGTCGCTGTCGAGCCGCTCCGATGGGCTGGCGGTGCGCTACCTAGGCGACGGAGTCTCGACGTGGCCCGCCGCGAACGGCCAGGTCACCGACTGCCTCGGGCAGGCGGTGGGCGCAGCGGGCGTCGAAATCGTGAACCGCTATCACGCCAAGGTGAGCGGCTCGACCGGCGAGACCGAGCTTTATTGCGAGGGCTCCGGCAAGGTCGGCACGGCGCAGCCGCTTGTCGAGGGCGTCGAGCGGTTGCGCTTGCGCTACTGGACGGCGGGCGCGGCGCAGGCGGTCGAAGCTTCGGCGCTCACGCGCGACCAATGGGCTGCGGTCGTCGCGGTCGATCTCTGCGTGCTGGTGCGCGGGGCGCTCCTTTCCCGGCGCGTGCGCTATGTCGATTGCGATGGCGTGCAGGCAGTCGGCGCCGATGGGCGAGCGCGACAAACGTTCTGGCGGCACGTCGTGCTGCGCAACGTTCTGCCGGCGGCGTCATGAGCACGCGCCTTTGTGTGACGCATCGCCCATGCGCCGCTCGTCGCGGCGTCGCGCTGCCGGTCGTGCTGCTCATTGTCGCGATGATGCTCGTGACTTCGGCGGCATGGTTCGAGGCAGCGTTGTTCGCGCGGCGCAACGCAGATGCTGTAGCCGATCATCTGCAGTCCTTCCATGCCGCTGACGCCGCGCTCGTGTTGTGCTCGCGTGCGCTGGCGAATGGCTCGCTCGCCGCGCCTGCGGCCGCCACGCAGCCCGGCGAGCCGCAAGCCTGGCGAAAGCAGGACAGCTTCGAGCGGCTGGCCATTGCGCCCGTTGCCGCCTGGCCCGGGTCCGGGCGCGCGCCGCAATGCTTCGTCGAAGCCTGGCGCATCGAGAGCCGCCCGCTGGCGCGCGCGTATCTCGTCACGGCGCGAGGGTTTGGCGCATCGGAAGACACACAAAGCTGGCTGCAGAACCAGTTGACCATCGAAGCCGAGGGCGATGAGACGCGCGTCGAGCATCACTGGCGTCACGTCGTCGCGAGGCCGTTTTGACAAGTCAAGCGGGAGGGAAGGTGAAGAGCAACCGCTACAGCGCGTTCACACTGCTGGAGCTGGTCATCGCGCTGGCGGTGGCCGCAATCGTCGCGGCCTTCGCGCTGCCGGGATGGAGCGCGCAGATCGCGCGGGGACATCGCATCGACGCTGTCGCCGCGCTCTATCGGGCGGCGCAGTTCGTCGATACGCAGAGCGCGTCGATGGCGTCGTTGCCCGCCGGATTCGACCAGGCGCCGCCGACGGGTACGCCCATCTACCGCTTGCGCGTGTTGCCCGCAGACGAGTCCAACGGCGGCTACGCCATCGCGGCCGATCCTGTGGAAATCGGCCCGATGCGCGGCGACGCTTGCGGCGCGTTCGTACTCGACGCAACCGGCGCGCGTAGCAACCACGCTGCAGGCGGCGGCGCTGTCGCGGCGGCTATCCAAACGTGCTGGCGGGACAGGTGAAGGCCTGGGAACTGCGCAACGCCCGGCAGTCAGCCGGTGAGATCGTCTTCGTCGGACCTGGAGCGGGCGGGCGGGTTCGAAGAGGTGTCGCGCTGGCGCCGCACCTGCTGCCACACGCGGTACGCCTCCCAGGCCGTAAAGGCGAGGCCGCCCCACTTGATGACGGGGCGCGCCGCCGAAACGATGCTTGTGCGCAGCGGTTTCGCCACAATGAGCGAGACGAGCGAGCTGACCAGCGGATATTCCTTGAGCAGGCTGCCGAGGCCGGAAGCCACGCCGCCGCCGGAGCCGCCGCCGGAGCCGGAGCGACCGAAGCCGGGCACCACGAAGCGCAGCCAGCTGAAATTCGTGACTGTCGCGCGGATGTCGACGAGCGCTTCAGCCATTTCGGCGCGCTCGACGCTAGCTCGCACGAGCAGCAGTTCCTTGCGCAGCGCGCGCAGTTGTGGCGTCGAGAGGTCGTGTGCACGACCGCCGCGAGGGCGAAAAGCGGTGTCCGGTCGGGGTTGGTTCATGGCGTCGGCTCGCGGCTAGGGGTTGCGCAGGGCATCTCGGTCTTTCTCGAATTCTTCGAGCGTCGCCTGGAACACGAGTGGCGCGGTGTGCAGGCCGCGTCGCGCCTTCAGGCCGCAGAAAATCGCCGCGACCGCATAGAGGATCGTGAGACCGGCGAGCGCCTCCCAGCGGTACGTGTCCCAGAAGGCGATCGCAACGAGCGCCGTGAGCGCGATTAGCGCAAGCATCGCGAACATCATTCCCGCGAGGCCGAGGAAGAGCACGCCGATGAGGCGGTCTTTCTCCTCGGCGAGTTCGATGCCGATCAGTTCTAGCCGCGTCTGTAGCATCGCGGACGCGGAGCCGAGCAGTCGGCGCAACGGCCCGTGTTCGTGTCGCTGCGAGTGGGTGTCTGTCGTCATGGCGATGGCAGGTGGCGCAGGCGTGTGCCCAAGCAATGCGCAGGAAAAAGCGCAAAAAGAAACAGCGGGCGGAATCGCTCGGCAAGACCAATGGGCGCGGCGGGGCGCGCCCGAGAAAAGCCGTCAGGCAAGCGCCGCCAGCGGGCTGTACGACCGCGCCGAACGAGCGGCCCTGAGACCGCCCGCGTGGCGAAGGATGCGCCGCTTTACTTGCGGTTGATCAGCAGACCGACCAGCACGCCCACGCCGGCGGCGATGCCGATCGACGCCCACGGATGCTCGTGGACGTAATCGTCGGTTGCGCGCGCCGCTTTCTTGCCTTTCTCGACCACGACCACCTGGACGTCGGCGGCCTTCTCCTTCGCCTGCTTCAGACGCGAGAGTGCCGTTTCGCGCAATTCCGAAGCGCGCTCGCCCGTAGCGCTCGCAGCCTGCTTGAGCAGGTCCTCTGCATCCGCGAGGACGGTTTTGATATCGGACATCAGCCTCTCCTTGTTGACTTCTGACATTGACTGGCTCCCATCGTGTCACATCACGCGTGAATCGTAACAAAGATACGGGCGCTGGCAAGCATGACGCGCCGCCACGACCCTGAATTCGCACGATCTGTTCCCGCGAACGCGTGTGGAACGGGTTGTGAATGGCGCGCGCAAAAGCAGCGCGCGGTGAGAGTCATGGATCTGATCCGGCACCTAAAGTTTCCCTCAACTCGCTCAAAATTACAAAAACTCATACCGGTGTGAGCCGATGTTCGTTCGCGGGGCACGATCAGGGCCTGTATGCTTGGGTGTTGTAAACGTCTACCGGATCAACGCGCCGCGCGCGCCGTGTCGATCAAACTCCGTTCATCTCGTTCAAAGGAACCGCACCATGAGTCTACGTCTTGGCGATATCGCACCCGACTTCGAGCAGGATTCGAGCATTGGCCGCATCAAGTTTCACGAGTGGCTCGGCAATAGCTGGGGCGTGCTGTTTTCGCACCCGGCCGACTTCACGCCGGTCTGCACGACCGAACTTGGCCTGACCGCGAAGCTCAAGGACGAATTCGAGAAGCGCAACGTGAAGACGATTGCGCTTTCGGTCGATAGCGCCCAGTCGCACAACGAATGGATCAAGGACATCAACGAGACGCAGGCGGCAAGCGTCGGTTTCCCGATTCTCGCGGACGGCGACCGCAAGGTGTCCACGCTGTACGACATGATCCATCCGAACGCGAACGAGACGTTCACGGTTCGCTCGCTCTTCGTGATCGACCCGAACAAGAAGGTGCGCCTCATCATCACCTATCCGGCGAGTACGGGTCGCAACTTCGACGAAGTGCTGCGCGTGATCGACTCGCTGCAGCTCACCGACCACTATCAGGTCGCGACGCCCGGCAACTGGAAGCAGGGCGACGACGTCGTGATCGTCCCGTCGCTGAAGGACGAAGAGGTCATCAAGCAGAAGTTCCCGAAGGGCTACAAGGCGCTGCGTCCGTATCTGCGCTTGACGCCGCAGCCGAACAAGTAAGCCGTTCGGCTAACGCCAAAACAAAAGCGCCGCACGAAAACCATCGTGCGGCGCTTTTTTATGAGCAGATGATGCCGAGCGGGGCGGCGATCAGAAGAACGCCTGGATACCCGTCTGTGCGCGGCCGAGGATCAGCGCGTGAATGTCGTGCGTGCCTTCGTACGTGTTCACCACTTCGAGGTTCACGAGGTGGCGCGCCACGCCGAATTCGTCGGAGATGCCGTTGCCGCCCAGCATGTCGCGGGCGAGACGCGCGATATCGAGCGACTTGCCGCACGAATTGCGCTTCATGATCGACGTGATCTCGACAGCGGCCGTGCCTTCGTCCTTCATGCGGCCGAGACGCAGGCAGCCCTGCAGGCCGAGCGTGATTTCCGTTTGCATGTCGGCGAGCTTCTTCTGGATCAGCTGGTTTGCCGCGAGCGGGCGGCCGAACTGTTTGCGGTCGAGCACATATTGGCGCGCCGTGTGCCAGCACGACTCCGCTGCGCCGAGCGCGCCCCAGGCGATGCCATAGCGCGCCGAATTCAGGCAGGTGAACGGACCGCGCAGGCCCTTCACACCCGGCATGATGTTTTCTTCCGGCACGAACACTTCGTCGAGCACGATTTCGCCGGTGATCGAGGCGCGCAGGCCGACCTTGCCGTGGATGGCGGGCGCCGAGAGACCCTTCCAGCCTTTCTCGAGGATGAAGCCGCGAATGTCGTCCTTGCCGTCTTCCTCGAGCTTCGCCCAGACGACGAAGACGTCGGCGATAGGCGAGTTCGTGATCCACATCTTCGCGCCCGAGAGCGAGTAGCCGCCGTTCACTTTCTTCGCGCGCGTGACCATGCTGCCCGGGTCCGAGCCGTGGTTCGGCTCCGTAAGACCGAAGCAGCCGATCCACTCGCCGCTGGCGAGCTTGGGCAGGTACTTCTGCTTTTGCGCTTCCGAGCCGAATTCGAAGATCGGCACCATCACGAGCGACGACTGCACCGACATCATCGAGCGATAGCCCGAGTCGACGCGCTCCACTTCGCGCGCAATCAGGCCGTAGCTCACGTAGTTCAGGCCCGGGCCGCCGTATTGCTCGGGAATCGTCGGGCCGAGCAGGCCGACTTCGCCCATCTCGCGGAAGATCGAGGCGTCCGTCTTCTCGTGGCGGAACGCTTCCAGCACGCGCGGCGCAAGCTTGTCCTGGGCGTACGCGGCGGCGGCGTCGCGCACCATGCGCTCCTCTTCGGTGAGCTGCTGGTCGAGCAGAAGCGGGTCTTCCCAATGGAACTGGGCGTGTGCGGCCATGGTGTCTCTCCTTTCCTCAAATCCTTTAGATGGGCGAATTTGCGCTTGACTCTGGTTCCGCTATGCGGAACAATGTTTTGCAAATTAACTTTAGTGTAGCACCAGGGCGCCCATGTCTGCATCCGGAATGACTACGACTTCCTCTTTTTCTTCTTCGCTGGCTGAGGGTCCGATCGACGAGCGCAAGTTCGTCGTGGCGCTCGCCCGCGGGCTCGACCTGCTGCGGGCGTTCCGCCCAGGCGAGACGCTGCTCGGCAATCGCGACTTCGTTGAGCGCACGGGCTTGCCGAAGGCAACCGTGAACCGGCTCGCGTACACGCTCACCGTGCTCGGTTATCTGCGTTTTGACGAATCGCTCGGCAAATATGCGCTCGACGCCGGGGTGCTGTCACTCGGCTTTGCGCTGCTGTCCGGCACGGACACGCTCGAACTCGCCCGCCCGCATATGCGCGCGTTCGCGCGCGAGGTGGGCGCCGCGGTGTCGCTCGGTTGTCGCGACGGTCTGGACGTGATCTATCTGGATACCATCCGCAGCGAGACGGCGCTCACGCTGGGCCTCGCCTCAGGCTCGCGGCTGTCGATGCTCACGAGTTCGATGGGCCGCGCGTATCTGGCCGTGCAGCCTATCGATGTGCGCATGGCGCTGTTCGCGGAACTGGAGAAGGCGGCGGGCGCTGAAGGACCGGCGCTGGTCGAGGCCGCAAAGCGCGAGATCGAAGTGTTCGGCAAGGAAGGGTGCTGCTATTCGTTTCGCGATTGGCACGAAGACGTCAACGCCGTGGCGGTGCCGTTTCGCGAGCCGCGCGAGCGCCGCTGGCTCGTGCTCAGCTGCAGCGGGCCGGCTTCGTCGATGGGGCCCGACGTGTTTCGCGAGCGTGTGGCACCGCTCCTGAAGTCGCTGGCGCGGCGGCTTGGCGAAACGGTCTGACGCGCGAGCCGCGCGCAGCGGGCACAAAAAAGCCGACCTGCGGGTCGGCTTTTTCATGGCGACGTGCGGCGAGATTCAGTGGTTCAAGCGGCCGAGCAGCAGGAACTCCATCAGCGCCTTCTGCACGTGCAGGCGGTTTTCCGCTTCGTCCCAAACCACGCTCTGCGGGCCGTCGATCACCTCGGCGCTCACTTCCTCCCCGCGGTGCGCGGGCAAGCAGTGCATGAAGAGCGCGTCGGCGTTGGCGCGAGCCATCATCGGCGCGTCCACGCACCAGTCGGCGAACGCTTGCTTGCGTGCTTCGTTTTCGGCCTCGAAGCCCATGCTGGTCCAGACGTCGGTCGTCACGAGGTCGGCGCCGTCGCAGGCGTCGTGCGGGTCTTCGAACACTTCGTAGAACGGCTTGCTTTCCGGTGCGACCAGCGCCGGATCGAGCGGATAGCCCGGCGGCGTCGAAATCCGCAGCTTGAAGCCGAGGATCTGCGCGGCTTCGATCCACGTGTAGAGCATGTTGTTGGCGTCGCCGACCCACGCCACGGTCTTGCCGCGGATCGGGCCGCGATGCTCGTAGAACGTGAAGATGTCGGCGAGCACCTGGCAGGGGTGGTACTCGTTCGTCAGACCGTTGATGACCGGCACGCGCGAGCTTTCGGCAAAGCGCTGGAGGATGTCCTGGCCGAACGTGCGGATCATGATGATGTCGACCATGCGCGAGATGACCTGCGCCGAATCTTCGATCGGCTCGCCGCGGCCGAGCTGCGTATCGCGCGTGTTCATGAACACGGCGTGGCCGCCCAGCTGGAAGATACCCGCTTCGAACGAGAGGCGCGTGCGCGTGGAGCTCTTCTCGAAGATCATCGCCAGCGTGCGGTCGTGCAGCGGGTGATAGGTCTCGTAGTTCTTGAACTTGCGCTTCAGGATGCGCGCGCGCTCCAGCACATATTCATATTCGTCAAGGGAGAAATCCTTGAACTGCAGGTAATGGCGTATGGTCCGGGAGGTCATGAAACAAAAACGGCGCCCGATCCGGCCTCGAACTGCAGGATTGGGCCGGCGACGCCGCTGCGGTTGGTGGTAAGTCAAAGCAGCATAAAGGATTTTGCGCATTTTGACGAGTTGCCCAAAAATTAGGCAGGGTGCCCTGACGTGGGGAGGGTGGCGCTTTCGGGGTAGCTTTCGCGGCGGTTTCGCGAGCATCGAGAGGGCCCGGATTTAGCCTTTCAAGTGCCTTGTGTGCACTGCGTCAAAACGGTCGGTGCGCTATAATCCCAGAGATTTCTTAGGCACGACAAACGGGCCCTGGACGTGTGGTGGCAACACCTGCGGCAAGGTGGCGACACCTCGCGGCAACGGCAGGCAAGCCCGCGGGAGCGGCCTGTGCGCTGACTGGCAGTGCGCCGCGAAATCGTCCCGTCGATCCCGTTGCGAGACCTGCTTGTGACGTTTGGCGGCGGCGATTTTCGAGACTGAACGCCAGGCGGGGTGCGCGGCAGCCGTTTCCTATCCATCGGACTGTCCATGCGCGTGGCGGCGGGCGATCCCCGCAGCCGGCGTTGCGCGGTACCAGCGAGGTACCAGCGCGGGCGCAGCGCTCGTGCCGCCGTTACATGCTGCAAACGCACCCAGCAGCTACACACACAGGTACTCCTGCATGGCCGACGAAGCTCCAACCGAATACTTCATTCAAGGCATCACCAGCGCGGGGAAGAAGTTTCGTCCGAGCGACTGGTCGGAGCGCCTCGCCGGGGTCATGTCGAGCTTCGGTCCGAAAGCGTCGGCCAATGCGCGCGGCCCGAACGCCTATCTGCGCTACTCGCTCTATGTGCGCCCGACAATGATCGGCGACCTCAAAGTCGTCGTGCTGGACTCGCGTTTAAAGGACGTCGAGCCGATGGCCTTCAATTTCGTCATGAACTTCGCGAAGGACAACGACCTCGTCGTGACCGAGGCGTGCGAACTGCCGCACGATCACGCCACGCAGCAAGCCACGGTGCGCTAACGGCGCAGCCGCGGCAACGAATGGACCCGCTTCGGCGGGTTTTTTTGTGCCGGCGGTGTTGCCCGTTGTGTGCCGGGCAGAAACAAAAAAACCCGCCGAAGCGGGTTTTTTGTCGTGCAGCTCGAAGAGAGCGCTGCCAGCGTGGCCGGCAGTCCGAATCTCTTACTGAGCAGCTTGCATGGCCTTGACGGCAGCAGCCAGGCGGCTCTTATGGCGAGCGGCCTTGTTCTTGTGAACGATCTTCTTGTCGGCGATGATGTCGAGCGTCTTGCCCGATGCCTTCAGAACTTCAGCAGCCTTGGCCTGGTCGCCGGCGTCGATTGCCTTGCGAACAGCCTTGATGGCGGTGCGGAACTTCGAGCGCAGTGCCGAGTTGTGCGAGTTTGCCTTAGCGGCCTGACGGGCGCGCTTGCGTGCTTGTGCGGAGTTTGCCATTGCGATTCCTTGTGATTGCGGAGCGTGGGCTTGGCCAGCGCTCTTTGCCTGGATTTGAACCTTCGGCAGCGCTGCCGGGGAGTTCAAAACGGTATTTGCCAGTTGAGTTTGTTCAACTGACCGCGCCTTTTGTGCCAGAGCAGCTTCCTGCCCCCTTTCCAAGACGCGCTTCGGGTCCTCTGGGAGAACTCGAATCTGCGATTATAGCAACAGACTCGTAAGCGTGGCAATCCACGACAATTGCGGCCTTTCAGCCAAGACAAGCGCCACAGGAGGTGAACGCCTTTAACGCGACGCGGTCACAATCAGCGCGCTTTGTCTTTGCCTACCTTTTATCGGTGCGTTTGCCTGCGCCATTGCGTGGGTTTTTGCGTCGACCGTTGCGCCGCGCATCCGCGATTGAGCGGAAGGCGCCCGTATAATAGCCGCCCCATGAATCTATTCCGAGCCCTGCTGACAGTCAGCGGCTTCACGCTGCTGTCGCGCGTGACCGGTCTGGCCCGAGAGACGCTGATTGCGCGTGCGTTTGGCGCGAGCCAGTACACCGACGCCTTCTACGTCGCGTTTCGCATTCCCAACCTGCTGCGCCGCATCTCGGCGGAAGGCGCCTTTTCGCAGGCGTTCGTGCCGATTCTCGCGGAATTCAAGAACCAGAAGGGCCACGACGCCACGCGCGCACTCGTCGACGCCACGTCGACGGTGCTCGCCTGGGCGCTCGCGATCCTCTCGCTGCTGGGCATTTTCGGCGCGTCGTTCGTCGTGATCGTGGTCGCTTCGGGCTTGAAGAGCGACGGCCAAGCTTTTCCGCTCGCCGTCACGATGACGCGCATCATGTTCCCCTATATCGTGTTCATCTCGCTGACGTCGCTCGCGTCCGGCGTGCTCAACACGTACAAGCAGTTCTCGCTGCCCGCGTTCGCGCCGGTGCTGCTCAACGTCTCGTTCATCACGGCGGCCGTGGCGTTCGCGCCGCACATGAAGCAGCCCGTCTACGCGCTCGCGTGGGCCGTGATCGTGGGCGGCGTGCTGCAGTTCCTCGTGCAGTTGCCGGGCTTGAAGCGCATCGACATGATGCCGCGCATCGGCCTGAATCCGCTCAAGGCGCTCGCGCACCGGGGCGTGAAGCGCGTGCTCGCGAAGATGGTGCCCGCCATGTTCGCCGTCTCGGTCGCGCAGATCAGCCTCATCATCAACACCAATATAGCCTCGCGTCTCGGCCCCGGCGCGGTGTCGTGGATCAACTACGCCGACCGTCTGATGGAGTTCCCCACGGCGCTGCTCGGCGTGGCGCTCGGCACGATCCTGCTGCCGAGCCTCTCGAAAGCGCACGTCGATGCCGATCCGCACGAGTACTCGGCGCTGCTCGACTGGGGCCTGCGCGTCACGTTCCTGCTTGCCGCGCCTTCGGCCGTCGCGCTTTTCTTCTTCGCCGAGCCGCTCACGGCCACGCTGTTCCACTACGGCAAGTTCGACGCCACGTCCGTCATCATGACGGGCCGCGCGCTCGCGGCGTACGGGGTGGGGCTGGTCGGCCTCATTCTCATCAAGATCCTCGCGCCCGGTTTCTACGCGCGCCAGGACATCAAAACGCCGGTCAAGATCGGTGTGGGCGTGCTCATCGCCACGCAGATCAGCAACTACGTCTTCGTGCCGATCTTCTCGCACGCGGGCCTGACGCTCTCGGTCGGCCTTGGCGCCTGCATGAACGCGCTGCTGCTTTTCATCGGGCTGCGCCGCCGCGGCATCTACATGCCGTCCTCGGGCTGGACGACGTTCTTCGTGCAATTGTTCGGGGCATGCCTCGTGCTGGCAGGGGCGATGCACTGGTGCGCCATCAGCTACGACTGGATCGCGCTGCGGCATGAACCGCTTGCGCGCATCGCCTTGCTCGGTGCGTGCCTCGTCCTGTTCGCGGCGCTATATTTCGGTATGCTTTGGCTCATGGGCTTCAAATACGCGTACTTCAAGAGGCGGGCGAAGTGACCACGATGACTACGCGGGTTCTGGATTATTTCAGCGCGCTCGTTGCCGACGACGAGAGCCTGCCGCTCACCGAGGCGGCGCTGGCAATCGCGCAGGACGCGTATCCCGATCTCGATCTGCAAGGCACGCTCGCCGAGATCGACGAACTCGCGTTGCGGGTGCGACGCCGCATGCCCGAAGGGGCGGACGTGCGTCAGCGAGTCGCCGTGCTGAACCGCTGCTTTTTCCGCGAGCTGGGCTTCGCGGCCAACCTCAACGACTTTCTCGACCCCGAAAACAGCCACCTGAACGTCGTGCTCAAGCGCCGTCGCGGCATCCCCATTTCGCTGGCGGTGCTGTATCTGGAAATGGCGACCCAGCTCGGACTGCCGGTGAAGGGCGTGTCGTTTCCGGGGCATTTTCTGCTGCGCGTCGCGCTGCCCGAAGGCGACGAGATGCTCGATCCCACCACGGGCCGCACACTCACCGAGTCCGACATGGTGGAGATGCTCGAACCGTTCGTGGCCAACGCGGGCGACTCCGTGGCGCGTGCGCTGCGCATGTTGCTCGAACCGGCCACGCGCCGCGAGATCGTCGCGCGTATGCTGCGCAACCTGAAGTCGGTGTATCTGCAGACCGAACGCTGGCAGCGCCTGCTGGCCATCCAGCAGCGGCTCGTGATTCTGCTGCCGGACAACATCGAGGAAGTGCGCGACCGCGGGTTCGCTTATGCGCGGCTCGACTATCTGCGGCCTGCGCTCGAAGACCTCGAACACTACCTTGACGAGCGCCCCGACGCGGAAGACGCGACCGTGGTCGAGTCGCAGTTGCATGAGCTGCGCCAACGCACGCTCGACAACGACTGAAGCGCCTCGTTGAAAAGCGCAGACAAAAAAGCCCGCGACGAATCTCGCGGGCTTTTTTTATCGCGCGGGTGAGGGCGCGCCGTTACTTCGGCTGCATGCGGATCGCGCCGTCCAGACGGATCACTTCGCCATTGAGCATCGGATTCTCGACGATCTGCTTGACGAGCATCGCGTATTCATCCGGCTTGCCGAGGCGCGGGGGGAACGGAACCATCGCGCCGAGCGCATCCTGTACCTCCTTGGGCATGCCGAGCAGCATTGGCGTTTCGAAGATGCCGGGCGCGATCGTCATCACGCGAATGCCGCTGCGCGAAAGGTCGCGCGCGATCGGCAGCGTCATGGCGACGACGCCGCCTTTTGATGCCGCGTAGGCCGCCTGGCCGATCTGGCCGTCATACGCGGCCACCGAAGCTGTGTTGACGATCACGCCGCGCTCGCCGCCTTCGCCCGCCGCTGTCTGGGCGATCGCAGCGGCCGCGAGGCGGATCATGTTGAAGGTGCCGATCAGATTGACCGAGATGGTCTTCGAGAACGTGTCGAGCGGATGCGGGCCGTCCTTGCCCACGGTCTTGACGGCGGGCGCGATGCCCGCGCAGTTCACGAGGCCGCGCAGCGTGCCGAGCGCGGTTGCCGCGGCCACGGCGCGCGCGCCGTCGTCTTCGCTCGCGACGTTGCATTTCACGAAAGCACCGCCCAGTTCCTTCGCGAGCGCGTTGCCTGCGTCCTCGTTGAGGTCGGCGATGACGACCTTGCCGCCTTCGGCCGCGATCAGACGCGCGCTGGCCGCGCCGAGCCCCGATGCGCCGCCGGTGATGAGAAATACGTTGCCGCGGATCTGCATGTTTCGTCTCCTGTCATTGGGCTATGCCTCACGTAGAGCGGAAGCCCTCGCAAGTCTATGCAAAACAAAGCGGGCCGGCTGGCGTCGCGTCCCGAGTCATCTCAGGAGTGCGGCGCCAGCCGGCCCGCAGGCAAACCAGCATGAAAGCCGAAAAAAACCGGCTTCGAATCGTGCTTTTAACGGGGCGGCGAAGCGCTTACTTGAGCGCTTCGAATGCGCGTTCGCGAATCTCGTCGACGCTGCCGAGGCCCGAGATGGCGCGATACTGCGGCGCCTTCAGGCCGTTTTCCTCACCGCGCTTGGCCCAGTCGCTGTAGTAGGCGATGAGCGGCTTGGTCTGGGCGACGTACACGTCCAGGCGCTTGCGCACCGTTTCTTCCTTGTCGTCGTCGCGCTGGACGAGCGGTTCGCCCGTCACGTCGTCCGTCATCTCGACCTTGGGCGGATTGAACTTGACGTGATACGTGCGGCCCGAACCCGGGTGCATGCGGCGGCCGCTCATGCGCGTGATGATCTCGTCGAACGGCACGTCGATCTCGAGCACGTAGTCGATCGCGACGCCTGCCTGCTTCATCGCTTCGGCTTGCGGCAGCGTGCGCGGGAAGCCGTCGAACAGGTAGCCGTTCTTGCAGTCGGGCTCCTGAAGGCGTTCCTTCACGAGATTGATGATGAGTTCGTCGGTGACGAGCTCGCCGGCGTCCATGAATCGCTTCGCTTCGAGGCCAAGCGGCGTGCCAGCCTTGACGGCCGCGCGCAGCATGTCGCCCGTCGAGATTTGCGGAATGCCGAACCTTTCCTTGATGAAGCTTGCCTGGGTTCCCTTGCCCGCGCCCGGGGCGCCCAACAGGATCAAACGCATGTGAACAATCTCCGATCTGTGTGAATTCTTGCGGCGCGGCGGCTGCACCACGTGGGGTGGGACAGCGTCGTTAGCGTCGTGCGTCTCCTCGCCCGTTCGCTCACGGCCGTCGAGGCAGTGCTGGCGGGGGCGACGGCCCGTCCCGCGCGGCTTTCGCCCGGTGTCTACGACGTGCTCAGGACACGGGGCGGCGCTGCAAGACGGTGCCGAAAAGCGGGGAAACCCCGACGCACAAAGGCTTTAGACGGCTCGCGCAAACAATTGATTATGCCATGGGATTTTTGCCCCACGGACGGAATTAAGGCCGGTATAACGCCTGCACACGGGCGAGGTCGGCGGGCGTGTCGACGCCCGGCGAGGGTGCTTCGGCCGTCACGAGCACCGCGATGCGCTCGCCGTGCCACATCGCGCGCAGCTGCTCGAGCGCCTCGACCTGCTCGATCGGCGAATGCGCGAGCGAGGGGTAGCTGCGCAGGAATTTCGCGCGGTACGCGTACAGGCCGATGTGCCGATAAACGGTCGCGGGAGCCGGTGGGGCGGGCATTGCGCCGAGATCGAGGCGCGCCGGCGACCAGTGCGGCTGCCAGGCGTCGCGGGCCCAGGGAATGGGCGCGCGCGAGAAGTAGAGCGCCACACCGCGCGCGTCCAGTACGACCTTCACGACGTTCGGGCTGAAGATCTCCTCGGGCGCCGTGATGGGATGCGCTGCGGTCGCGATGGCGCATTCGGGGTGCGCAGCAAGGTGCGACGCAACGTCGCACACGAGCGCAGGGTCGATCAGCGGCTCGTCGCCCTGGACGTTGACCACGATCGTGTCGTCGCTCCAGCCGTAGTGTTCCGCGACCTCGGCGAGGCGGTCGGTGCCCGACGGGTGGTCGGCGCGCGTGAGCACAGCCTCGAAACCGTGCTCGCGTGCGGCGTCGAGCACGCTCTGGGCGTCCGAGGCGATCAGCACCTTCTGGGCGCCCGAGTCGCGCGCGCGCTCGGCCACACGCACCACCATCGGCTTGCCGCCGATGTCGGCGAGCGGTTTGTTGGGCAGCCGCGTGGACGCGAGGCGCGCCGGGACGACGGCGATGAAGGGTTGCACGGGAGCGGTCATGGCCAGTTGGGGCAAGGACAGGAAACGGGATTGGGATAACCGGTTCTGGAAACCGTCTCTGGAGACGACAGCGCGCCGGGTGCGGCGCGCGTGACCTGGCTTCCAGCCGGGAATGCGAAATGAACGAAATGAGCGGGGTGAGTGAGCACGGCCGCCTGGCGGCGCGCGACGCGCCGCCCGCGCGCCTTACGCGGCGCCCGGCCCGTGCGGGTCGACCGGCGTGCCTTCGACGGTTTGACGTGCTTCGTCGACGAGCATGACCGGGATGCCGTCGCGGATCGGGTAGGCGAGCTTGTCGGCATTGCAGATCAGCTCCTGCGCGGCGCGGTCATAGCTGAGCGGGCCCTTGCAGATCGGGCAGACCAGGATTTCAAGCAGACGAGCGTCCACGGAGTTTCTCCACAACCAGGGTAATGAGGCGATGATCGAGCGCGGCTTCGACGGGGACGACCCAGATGCGCGCGTCGTTCCAGGCCCCCAATTTTACTGCATCCTTTTCGGTGACCAGGATCGCGTCGGCGGCGACGTCGGCGAACGGGTTGGTTGCGTACGCGTAGTGGTCGGGCAGCGGCAGGGTTTGCGGCGCCAGGCCGGCCGCGCGCAGCGTCGCAAAAAAGCGCTCCGGCGAACCGATGCCTGCCGCCGCCACGATGCGCAGCGCGGGCTGCGACGCTTTCCTGTCCGGCGTCAGCCGGGCGCCTTGCCCCGGCGCGTCCGCGCCAGCGGCAAATTGCGCGAGCGGACGACGCAGCGCCGGATTGGCGAGATGCCAGGCGTCGCCGGGTTCGAGTTTGAGCGCGAACGTATTGGGCCAGGGCGGCAGCGTGCGCTCGAACGGATTGTTGATCAGCGTGGCGTCGCGGCTGCGAGAAAGCGGCTCGCGCAGCGGGCCCGCGGGCAGCAGAAAGCCATTGCCGCCCAGGCGATGGTCGAACACCACGATCTCGACGTCGCGCACGAGGCGGTAGTGCTGGAGGCCGTCGTCGCTCACGATCACGTCGACGTCGCTGTGTGCGCCGCACAGCGCCGTGGCCGCCGCGACGCGGTCGGGCGAGACCCACACGGGCACACCCGTGCGGCGCGCGATCAGCAAGGGCTCGTCGCCGCAAAGGCGCGCAGGCGTGTCCGCCGTGACGGGTGTCGGGCGTGCGATTTTCGCGCCGTATCCGCGCGAGACCACGCCGGGCGAGAAGCCCGCTGCGCGCAGCGCCTCGACGAGTGCGATCACCGTGGGCGTCTTGCCCGTGCCGCCTACGGTCACGTTACCGACCACGACCACCGGCACGCCCACGCGCACGCGCTTGAGCCAGCCCGCCGCGAAGGCGGCGCGGCGCGCGCCGCTCACGGCGGCGAACACGGCGGCGAGCGGCGTAAGCGCCCAGGCGAGCGCGCCGCGGCGTTGCCAGGCGTGCGCAAACTGCGCTTCGGCGCGCTCCTTCAGACGGGAGACAGGGCCGCTCATCGGCAATTTGCGCGCGAAGCGCCGCACGCGGCATGCGGGGAGCAGTCAGGCAGGGCGGGCATCGGGTCGGTTCTCCGGTTCGAGGTGAGCGACAAACAAGACGGCAGACGATTGACCTGCGTAGGCGAGCGCCCGGCGCTTCGCGCGGCGCAGGCGGTCGTGAACCCGGCACTCTAGCGCGGGTAGGCGCCACGCGGCAAGTTGGCTGGCGCACGCAATTGTCGGTTGCGTGCAAGGTGTGTGAAACGCCCGAAAAATCGCCGCCTGTGGATAACTTTGTGGAGAAGTCGGTCCCGGGAAGGCTGAAAGGCCCATTCTTCGGCCTCTCCATCGGCATGTAAGGATGTTATAGGGATAAAAAACGTATAGAAATCAATGGGATGGGATATTTTTGCGGCGTTTGCGGGCCGGGCGCGGTCATCTTGCCGCATGACAGCGTCGATGTGGACACTTCACGGGGCTTGCGAGCCGGTTCTCATTCGTGCTGGACTGCCGCCCCCCGAACGGTCTATCGTCTGTCCGGCCGACGTTTCTCCACATCCTTTCGCATGCTATCCGACCGATTCTCCGCTTCTTCCGCGCCCTCGGGCGACGTCGTCGTGCCGGTTTCGGCGCTCAACCGGGCGATTGCCTCGATGCTCGAGCGCACGTTCCCGCTTGCCTGGATTTCCGGCGAAGTGTCGAACTTTACGCGCGCTGCGAGCGGCCACTGGTACTTCTCGATCAAGGACGCGCAGGCGCAGATTCGCTGCGTGATGTTCCGCGGCCGCGCGCAGTACGCGGAATTCACGCCGCGCGAAGGCGACCGCATCGAAGTGCGCGCACTCGTCACGATGTACGAGCCGCGCGGTGAACTCCAGCTGAATGTCGAGGCCGTGCGGCGCACCGGTCAGGGCCGGCTCTACGAAGCCTTTCTGCGACTGAAGGCGCAACTCGAGGCCGAAGGGCTCTTCGACCCCGAGCGCAAACGCGCGCTGCCCTCGCATCCGCGCGCCATCGGCGTGATTACGTCGATGCAGGCCGCCGCGTTGCGCGACGTGCTCACCACGCTGTGCCGGCGTGCGCCGCACGTGCCGGTGATCGTCTATCCCGCGCCGGTGCAGGGCGCGGGCTCGGCCGAAAAGCTTACGACAATGCTGGAGACAGCGAACGCGCGCAACGAAGTGGACGTGCTCGTGCTGTGCCGCGGCGGCGGCTCGATCGAGGACCTGTGGTCATTCAACGACGAAGCGCTGGCCCGCGCGATCGCGGCCAGCGCCATTCCCGTGGTGAGCGGCGTAGGGCACGAAACCGATTTCACGATTGCCGATTTTGCCGCCGACATGCGCGCGCCGACCCCCACTGGCGCGGCTGAACTCGTCAGCCCGCAGCGCACGCTGCTGCTGCGCGACCTCGACCAGCGCCATGCCGCGCTCGCGCGCGATTTCGGCCGCCTGCTCGAGCGGCGCTCGCAGCAACTCGACTGGCTGGCGCGCCGGCTCGTTTCTCCCGTCGAGCGCCTTGCGCAGCAGCGCACGCATTTGCGCCAATTGACGATACGGCTCGCCTCGGCGGGCTCCCGCGCCACCGCCGAGGCCCGTGCGCGCCTGAACGTCATGCAGATGCGCTGGCAGCGCGCGCGGCCCGACGCCGCCGCGCAGCGCGCTCAACTGGAGTCGCTTGGCCGGCGTCTGGACGCCGCCTTCGCGCGCACGCGCGAGCGCGAAGCGGCGCGCGTATCGGAACTCACGGCGCGGCTCGAAGTGCTGAGTCCGCAGCGCACGTTCGAGCGCGGCTATGCAGCGCTGCTCGACGCGCAAAGCGGCGCGGCTGTGCGCTCGCCCGCCACGCTAAAGCCTGGCAAGCGGCTTACGGTGCACCTCGCGCAAGGCAGCGCCGACGTTGCGCTCGCCGATGTCCAGCCGCGCCTCGCTGACGGTTTCTGAGCCGGGCTCGCTGTTTGCTGCGCAAGGAAGAACCGGCGCGATCGCCTGCTCCACGACGAAAAATCGTGGCGGCGAGCGATTGTGGCAGTCTCGTTGCAGGAAGTTTGCATGGCGATTGCGCGAAGATTGCAACGCGATTGCAGCCGTCTTGTTTGCGCCCGAAACCGGCTTGGATCGCATGGCTTCGCAAAGTGCTGTTCGAGCGTCATTGCGTCGAGCATCACGTGCTGTGCAATCGGTGCAGCACGGCACCCATGAAGCGGGGAATCGGCACAAAACCGCTTAGCGGTTCATGCGCGAAAGCCCCGCGCAAACGATATCCGGCATAAAGGCCGCGCGTTTGCGGGGTTATTCCAACTCGCCTACAATCGAGTGCTCCATGCCGGCGAATTTGCAGAACTTCACGCAGAACTCCCCATAACACGACGAAGGAACCGCATCATGTCATTTACGCTCCCGCCGCTGCCGTTCGCGAAGAACGCCCTCGCTCCGCACATGTCGGAAGAGACGCTCGAGTTCCACTACGGCAAGCACCACCAGGCTTACGTCACGAATCTGAACAATCTGATCCCGGGCACCGAGTTCGAAAACCTGTCGCTCGAAGAGATCGTCAAGAAGTCGTCGGGTGGCGTGTTCAACAACTCGGCGCAGATCTGGAATCACACGTTCTTCTGGAACAGCCTCTCGCCGCAGGGCGGCGGCGCACCGTCGGGCGCGCTCGGCGACGCGATCAACGCGAAGTGGGGCTCCTACGACGCGTTCAAGGAAGCCTTCACGAAGGCTGCAGTGGGCAACTTCGGTTCGGGCTGGACGTGGCTCGTGAAGAAGGCCGACGGCTCGCTCGACATCGTGTCGACCAGCAACGCCGCCACGCCGCTCACGACCGACGCCAAGGCGCTCCTCACGATCGACGTGTGGGAACATGCTTACTACATCGATTACCGCAACGCACGTCCGAAGTTCGTCGAAGCGTTCTGGAACATCGTGAACTGGAACTTCGCAGCGCAAAACTTCGCGTGAATTTCGCGTAATACGAAGTCCTGTTCGATGTGCCGCAATGGCTGCGGCACATGCAAAAAGCCCTCGATGCGAATCGAGGGCTTTTTTGTTTTGCGCGAAGTGATTTACGCAAAAGCGGCGATGGTTTCCTGCGTCGAGCGCACGTGACCCATGTGCGGGAACAGCTTGTTGAACGAGAAGTGATGCATCTCTTCGTTCAGGCCCGAAGTGGCGTCTTCGACGAACACGAGCTTGAAGCCGAGATCGAACGCCGCGCGCGCGGTGGATTCGACGCCGAAGTTCGTGGCGATCCCGCCGATGACGATGGTGTCGATGCCGCGGCGGCGCAACTGCTGCTCGAGATTGGTGCCGTAGAACGCGCCCCATTGGCGCTTGGCGACGATCACGTCGCCGGCTTGCGCGCCGATCTCGGGCACGAGTTCGGAGGCCTCGGCCGGTGCGGGCGGCGTGTCGGGCGTGCGCCCGGGCGCGTCGGCGGGCAGCGCGAGCAGCTCGTTCAGGAGCACGTGGACCCAGACGACGGTGCCGCCCTTGGCGCGCAGGGCGTCGGCGAGCGGCTTGGCCTTGGCCACGACCTGTGCGCCGCTATAGGGCGCGACCTGGCGGCCGACGATACCGTGCTGGAGGTCGATCATCACGAGCGCCGTGGTGCGCGCGTTCAGTGAAAGTGCTTGCGTCATGGTTCACCTATATGTGAGGATGGCTTCACATAATCATACACGAATGTGAAGGAGGCTTCAGATATGGCGGCAGACCCGCTCGCGCGCAAGGAGGCGCAAAAGGAAGACGCACGCGAAAACGCACGGCGCGTGCCGCGTCAGGAACGCGCGGCGCGCACCGTAGACACGCTGCTCGAAGCCGCGGGCGAAGCCTTTGCCGAGCGCGGCTTCGAAGCGGCGACGATGACGCAGATCGCCCAGCAGGCGGGCGTTTCGGTGGGCGCGGCGTACCAGTACTTCCCGAACAAGGAGGCGCTGGCGCTGGCGCTGCGCAAACGCTACGGCGACGAAATGGACGCGCGCTGGAGTGCGCTCATCGCTGCGCACGACGATGCGGGCAAGCTGCCGCTTGCGCAACTGGTCGAGCGCCTGTTCGACCTGATGGTCGATCTGATGCACGACTATCCCGCGTATTTGCCCCTGCTTTCCGTGCCGCTCGGCTTCAAGCGCGATGCGGCCGTGCGCAATCTGCTGCGCCAGCGTTTCACGGCGCTCTTCCTGCGCTATCAGCCGGCGCTTTCGTCCGACGAGGCCTATCGCGTGGCCGAAGTCATGCTGCAGGTCATCAAGAGCCTCAACCCGCTCTACGCCGCGGCGAAACCGAAAGAACGCAAGCTGCTGGTCGCCGAGTACAAGGGCGTGCTGGCGGCGTGGCTCGCCGTGCGGCTCGCGTGAGAGCGCGGGCCGCCTGCGCCCACACCGCTCCCTAGCGCAGTAGCGGCTCTTCGCGCGACGTCAGCACACGGTCGATCAGGCCATAGTCCGCGGCCGCCTGCGCCGACATGAAATTGTCGCGATCGCTGTCGTGGGCGATCTGCTCGATACCGCGTCCGGTGCGCTCGGCGAGCATCGCGTTCAGGCGCTCGCGCAGGTAAAGGATCTCGCGTGCCTGCAACTCGACATCGGCAGCGGTGCCCTGGCCGCCTCCCGAAGGCTGATGGATCATGATGCGCGCATTGGGTAGTGCGAAGCGTTTTCCGTGTGCGCCCGCTGCGAGCAGGAACGACCCCATGCTGGCCGCGAAACCCGTGCACAGCGTCGAGACATCGGGCTTGATGAACTGCATCGTGTCGTAAATGGCGAGTCCGTCGTACACCGAACCGCCCGGCGAGTTGATATAGAGGCTGATGTCCTTGTCCGCGTTTTCCGCTTCGAGAAAGAGCAGTTGCGCGACCACGAGGCTCGCGCTTTGCTCGGTCACCGGCCCAACGAGGAACACGATGCGCTCGCGCAAGAGGCGAGAGTAGATGTCGTAGGCACGCTCGCCGCGCCCCGACGTTTCGATCACGGTCGGGACGAGATTGAGCGCGCTTGGCGGCATTGCTGCATGATTCAGTGCAAAGGATGGCATGAGTGGCCTCGCGTTTTTCCGTTGACGGCTGTTGGCGTTGGCGGCGCGATCGCGCCGCAGCTGCCATGACGCCCGGCGAAGCCGTCGCGTGACGAGAATATTTTTGCGTGGGGCTGTCACGCCGGCCTTGCGCCGAACGTCATGAGGGAAACGGGCGGGAGCGGGCACGCATGGCGAAGGAGCGAAGCGAATGACGCAGGCGATCGACACTATCGAAGGAACAAGTCTGGAGGGCGCTGGGCGCAATGAGGCTGCGACCCCAGTGGGCGAGGCAGCCGGGCCTCGCGAACAGGCATGGACTGACGCGCGCCGCGCCGCCGCCTTCGGCGAGGCGCGCGGGCGGCTCCTTGCGCTGGCAACGCGCGTGCTGGGCAGCCGCGCGGAGGCCGAGGATGTCGTGCAGGACGCATGGTTCCGCTGGCGCGACGCCGACGCGCAAGCGTTGCGCGCGCCGCAGGCGTGGCTCGCCACGGTGACGGTGCGCCTCGCGATCGACCGGCTGCGGCGCTTGCGCCGGGAGAATGCGGGCGAACACGAAGCTGCATGGCTCGACGACGCGGAGCCCTCGGCGGAAGAGGCGGGATTGCGCGCGCGGCGGTTTTCGGACGCGCTGCTGCTCCTGCTCGAAAGGCTGGCACCGCTCGAACAGGCGGTGTTCGTGTTGCGCGAGGCCTTCGACTGCGACTACGCGCAGATCGGCGCGCTCACCGGCTGCACGAACGAACATTGCCGGCAGATCGTGCGGCGCGCCCGTGTGCGGCTCGCGCGCGAGGCCGCGCCGCAAGCGGCTCCTGCCGACAAAGTGCAGCACGCGCGCACGGCTGAGCGATTGCGCGACGTGCTGCATGCGCAGGATCGCACGGGATTGATGGACTTGCTGGGCGTGACGGCAACGGCGCTGGTCGCGTCGAGCGTGGCCGGAGCCGCTCATCGTCACGGCACGCAGGTGGCGCCGCCCGCGCACATCCTGCGCGCCGAGGCGCTCGTGTTGGACGGCGAGCCGGGCGTGGCGCTCGTCGCGCAGGAGGGTGCGCTCGCGGCGTGGCTGCATGTGCGCGACGACCGCTACGGGTTGCCCGAGCCTGTTGTTTGTGTCGCGGCAATGGAAGAGGGGAGCGCGCTCCAGGCGGCCAACCGGGCTTTTGGCGGCGATGCCGTGCGCAAGCTGCTCGCCCGGCTCGCCTCGAGCGACGGCGCGGCGTGCGTGTCTACGCTCCGTGTCACCGCGCAAGCGTTCACCACGCACGACTGCGCGACGCTGCTCGCGCAGCCTCTCGTCGTGGCCTGAACCCAGGCGTGAACGCTAGTCAGCCGCGCTAGCCGCGCAAGGCGGCGTCCCAGTTGATGTCGACGCACAGCACCTGCACGCCGTGTTCCGTCTGCACGGCGACCGACGCCGTGACGCACAGGTGCGCCTCGTTGATCGACAGATAAGGGGGTGTGAACTGCACGCGGCCCGGTGCCTTCATCGCACCGATGAAGTAGGGCCGCCGCTCCCAGCTCGCGCCTTCCGAATGCAGCAGCGGCCGGAAGCGCTTGGCGCGTTGCGACGTGCGGCCGTCGGGCAGCACGTTGTCGCCGATCTGGCGGCCCGACGCGTCGAGCAGGAAGCAGCGCGCCGTGTCGTCGAGGCCGAGCAGCGGCAGCGTGGCGTCGCCCATGTTCACGCCCGCGGCAAGCTGTTTCGCCGCCGCTTCGATGGCGCTCACATACGGCGCGAGACGCGCGGACTGCGAACGCTCGCGCGCGGCCACGCGCTCGCGCAGGCGCGCCGATAGATCGTCCATGAGCTGCGCGGCCTTGGCCGGCGGCACCGGCTCGACGTCGGGCCGCGCGAAATACGCGCCCTGCACGAAGTCGGCGTTGCTCTCCAGCGCGATCAGCGCGTCGCGCTCGGTCGAAAGGCCGCCCACGAGCACGAGCTGACCCGACTCGTGCAGCATCGAGACAAGCCCCGGCAGCACGCGCTCGATATGCGCATGGCGGCTCGCTTGGGCGAGCAGGCTGCGGTCGAGCGTGACGATGTCGGGCCGCAGCTGCCACACACGGTCGATGTTCGAATGCTTCGCGCCAAAGCCGTCCAGCGCGATCACGAAGCCCGCCTTGCGCAATCCGTCGATGATTTCCGCGAAGCGCGAATTCTCGCCGCCTGCCTGCTCCGACACTTCGAGCACCACGCGCTGCGGCTGCAGGCCGAGTGCCTTGAGGCCGGCGAGCAGGGCGTCGCCGTAGCTCGTGTCCATCAGCGCGGCCGGATGCAGGCTCAGAAAGAGCCATTCGTCATGCGAATCGAACGCATTGAAGTTGCCCAGATGCAGCGATTCCGCGAGGCGCCCCAGTTCGAGCAGGTCGCCGCGGCGCGCCGCCTGCGTGAACACTTCCTGCGACGGCGCCTGCTGACCCTGCTCGTCATGCGCGCGCAGCGACGCGTGATAGCCGATCGCGCGCCGGTGCGCGACCGAAAACACGGGCTGGAACACGCTGAAGACGGTGTAGCCGCCGTACAGCACGGTGCGGCGGGCGCCTTCTTCGCCGGCAATGGGGCGAGACTGGAAGCCGGGGGGATCGATGTCGATCATGCTGGTCATTTCGTTTCGATGGCACGCGGGACGGACGGGCGGGACGCGTGAGCGTCAAGTTTACAGGATAGGACAGCAAAAAGTATGCAAGTCCCAAGTCCCGCGGCCATTGGCCTGTGTGTTGGCGCACGCGCTATTTCGGGACGGTGCCCGCGATGTTCCTGTGTTGGTGCCTGAACGCCGCGCGAACGCCGGCGACGCACGGCCGCGAGGCGCGCCGCACCTTTGCGGTGCGCGCGCCGCCGCCCGGCGATCCAACTGCAACGACCGCTGCAGCGGCCGCGGCGTATCAGGCCCGCTCGGACGGATCGGTCTTTTTCGCAGTGCGCCGCAGGTCCGACGAGAGCTGCGCGAAGATCCACGACGACCCTGCCGTGATGATGCCCACGCAAATGAACGTCGCGTGGAAGGCCGGAATTACGTTCTCGCCTGTCTTGTGGCCCATGATGCCCGTGAAGGTCGTAAGCAACGCGCCCGCGACGGTGACGCCCAGGCTCATCGAGAGCATCTGCACGAGCGAGAAGAGGCTGTTGCCGCTGCTCGCGCCGCCGGTGCCCAGGTCTTTGAGCGTGAGTGTGTTCATCGCTGTGAACTGCATCGAGTTCACGCCGCCGAAAATCGCCAGTTGCGCGATGCGCATCCACAGCGGCTCGTTAGGCGTGGAAAGCGCGAAGCTCGCCATCATGAGGCCCACGAGCACGGTGTTCGAGACCAGCACGCTGCGGTAGCCGTAACGCATGATGAGGTACGTCACGAGGCGCTTGGAGAACATGCCCGCCGCGGCGGTGGGCAGCATCATGAGGCCGGCCTCGAATGCCGTGTAGCCGAGCGCCACCTGCAGGAGCAGCGGAATCAGATACGGCATCGCGCCGCTGCCGATGCGCGCGAACAGATTGCCGAGCAGGCCCACGCTGAAGGTGTGGATCTTGAAGAGATCGAGCGAAAAGATCGGCTGCGGCGTGCGTACCGCGTGCAGACCGTAGGCCACGAACGCGGCGAGCGAGAGGATGAACAGCACGAGCACGGTGGCGTGCTGGATGCCGAACTCGCTGCGCCCGTCGAGCGCGAAGGAAATCGCGAGCATGCCGATGACGAGCAGCAGGTAGCCCGGCAGGTCGAAGCGCGGCGTGTCGGGGTTGCGGCTGTCGGGCATGAAGATGAAGGTGGCCACGCACCCCACCACGCCCACCGGCACGTTGATGAGAAAGATCCAGTGCCACGAGGCGATCTGCACGAGCCAGCCGCCGAGCGTCGGACCGATGAGCGGGCCGATCAGCCCCGGAATCGCCACGAACGAGAGCGCAGGCAGATAGCGCTCGGCGGGAAACGTGCGCAGCACGGCAAGCCGGCCGACCGGCAGCAGCATCGCGCCGCCCACGCCCTGTGCAACGCGCGAGACCACGAGCTGGTTCAGCGTATGCGCGCTCGCGCACAGGAGCGAGCCGACCGCGAATACGAAAATCGCGCCGAGAAACACACGCCGGGTGCCGAGTTTGTCCGCGAGCCAGCCCGATACGGGAATCATCACCGCCATGGTGAGCGAATACGCGATCACGACTGATTGCATGCGCAACGGTAATTCGCCCAGACTCTTCGCCATCGCCGGCAAGGCCGTGTTGACGATGGTCGAATCGAGGGTCTGCATGAAGAAGCCGGTGGCGACGAGCCACAGCATCACGGACAACGAGCGGGGCGACGGGGCGGTGCTGGATGCAGCAGTGGATTCGGACATGGGCGAGGAGTGGGGCGCGCAGGCAAGCGCCATTGTAGGGAAAACGGCGTGCGCGCGCAGACCGCAGGGCCCGCTGCCACGCATTTGCCAAGCCTGCGCGCTTATCCGGGCAGACGCGGCGCCGCCGCGAAGAACGCCTGCGCGCGCGGGTCGAGCGTGAGCGCCACGTTGATGCGAATCCACGGGCTCGCCTCGCCATGCGGGCGGAAGTGGCTGCCCGGCGAGACCGCAACGCCGAGCGGCTCGCCGCAGGCCGCGAGCCGCGCCGAATCCTCCACGTGCGGTACGCGCGCCCAGACGAACTTGCCGCCCGTTTGCGCGTAGCCGCGTGCCGCGGGCGACGCTGCCGCGCCGCCGAACAGCTCCCACCCATGCGCTTCGAGCGTGCGCGTGGCCGACCCCTGCGCCTCGGCGATGCGCCGGCGCAGCCGTTCGAGGTATTTGCGGTACGCACCGCGCTCGAGCAGCGTGGCGGCCACGGCCTGCGTGAAGCGCGAGCCGCTGATGGTGGTCAGCGCCTTGATGGCCGCGAGGTCGCGCACGATCGCCGCGTTGGCCACCACGTAGCCCACGCGCAGCGCCGAGGAGAGCGTTTTCGAGAGCCCGCCCACGTACACGACGTGCTCGAACTGGTCGAGCGCGGCGAGGCGGTCGGTGGGATCGGCCTGGAAATCGGCGTAGATGTCGTCCTCGACGATCGTGAAGCGGTGCTCGCGCGCGAGCTGCAGCAAGCGGAACGCCACCGGCGGCGAGATCGTCGAGCCGGTCGGGTTGTGGAAGACCGTGTTGACGAAGAAAGCGCGCGGGCGGTGCTCCGCGAGCATCGCGTGCAAATGGTCGATGTCGGGCCCGCTCGCCGTGCGGCGGATACCCACGAGGCGCACGCCGTGCAGTTTCAGCAGACCGTACAGGTTGTAGTAGCCGGGGTCTTCGACGAAAACCGTGTCGCCGGGCTTGAGCATGTAGCGCATGAGCAGGTCGAGGCCCTCGCTCGCGCCTTCGGTGACGAGGATCTGCTGCGTCTCGGCCACGATGCCGAGCGGCGCGAGCCGGTTGCGCAGATGCTCGCGCAGCGTGGCGTCGCCGGTTGGCGTGCCGTAGTCGACGAGGCTGGCGGGGTCGCTGCGCGACACATGGCGGATCGCCTGGCCAAGCGCGTCGATGTCGCGCCAGGCCTGCGGGATCGAGCCGCTGTCGAGCTGGAGCGATTCGTCCGCGCGTTCGAGCTGGCTGAGCAGATGGCCCGACTCGTCGGCGGCGTTCGTGAGGTCGCAGGTGCCCATGCCGGAGAGTCCCGCGCGTGCGTGCTCGCTCACATAGAAGCCCGAGCCGTGGCGCGAGTCGAGATAGCCGAGCGAGACCAGCCGGTCATAGGCCTCGATCACGGGAAAGCGGCTGATGGCGTAGTCGGCGGCGAACTGGCGGATGGACGGCAGGCGCGAGCCCGGGTGCGCCGCGCGCGAGCGAATCCACGTCTGTACGCCGGTGACGATCTGTTCGGTGAGCGGCACATCGCTCGCGCGGTCGAGTTCGAGTTTCATCTGGGTCTCGGAGGGTACGTGACTGTTCGGTTTTTTCACTGCACAGTTCCAGATGAACTGTTCGGAAGTGTGCATGGGATCGTGCGTCACTGACCGCAATAATGCTCCTACCGGGAAGGCGCTTCAAGTCCTGATCAGCAAGCCTTCCGGAGGCCGCCCGAGGGTGATCGGCGGCCAGTCTGCAAGGAGCACGGCAATGCGCGAAATCCGAATCTTCGAACTGGAACACGGCGAGCCCGTCGAAACCTGGCGGCTCGCAGAGGCTATGCAATTGCATGTGAGCGAAGGCGAAATCTGGCTCACGATCGCCGGCGACGCCGGCGACTACTGGCTGCGCGCCGGCGAATCGATTGGGCTTGCGGCGGGCGTGCGCGTTCACGTGAGCGCAGGCCGCGAGGGCGCGCGTTTCGTGCTGGCGCTGGGCGGCGCAACCGCCGAAGCGCCGGCGCGGACGTTCGCACCCGTCGACATGGAGCGCGTACGCGCGGCGGGCGCGAGCAGTGTTGCGGCGCGCATCGGCGAGGCGTTGCGCGACTGGGCGCAGCGCGGGCAGTGGGGTGTGCGGGCGGCGGGTTGAGCGTGTTGCTCGTTGCTTTTCGCTCCGGTTACGCGATGTGCCTGCCAACGTGCCGCACATCGCCGGCCATTTCCCCCACATAACGGGCGCGCGGGCGGATCAACCGGCCATCGGCGGTCTGTTCGAGCGCATGCGCAATCCAGCCCGTCACGCGGCCGGCGGCGAACAGCGTGAACGCCGCGCCGCGCGGCAGTCCCAGCACGCGTTCGATCGCCGCGAGCGCGTAGTCGAGCGTCGGGCGCGCGCCGCTCGTCTCGGCCACGGCCTGGGCGAGCGCGTCGACTTCGTCCATGGGCGAGCGCGCCGGCGCACGCTGTGCGAGCAGGTCCAGCAACAGGCGCGCGCGTGGGTCGCCATCGGGATAGAGCGGGTGGCCAAAGCCGGACAGCGGCACCGCCGCGCCGAGGTCGTCGGGCGCGAGGCGGTCGGCCAGATAGCGATGCAGGTCGTCGGCGCGTGCAGCTTCGTCGAAGAGCGCGGCCACGCGCGTGGTCTCGCCGCCGTGGCGCGGCCCGGCCAGGGCGGCCAGGCCGCCCGTTGCCGCGCCGAACAGATGCGTGCCGGTCGAGGTGATACAGCGCACCGTGAACGTCGAGGCATTCAGTTCGTGGTCCGCGCACAGCACGAGCGCCGCGCGCAGCAGGTCGGATTGCGCGCGCGAACGCACGCCCCACGCTTCGCCTAGCTGGCGGTGCAGTGGCTCGTTCGACGGCGCGGCGGAAACGAGCGCCGCCGCGAGCAGACGCATGAGCATCGCGCCGGTGTCGATTTGCGCGTCGCGGCCCTGCGCCCAGATGCGCGGCATTTGCGCGGCGGCGGCCGGCAACAGCACGAGCGCACGTTCGAGCGGCGTGTGCCCACTCCAGATCTTCAGCCATGCCGACCATTGCGCGGCCGCGATGGGCGCCTCGGGCGCCTGCAGCACGCGGCGCGGCGCGCATTGCCAGAGCAGCGCCGCGACGTCTTCGAGCGAAGCCTCGCGCGCGAGCGCGATGGCGTCCTGCCCGCGATAAAAGAGCTTGCCGTCGGCGATCAGCGTGATCGACGATTCGAGCACGGGCACGCCCCAGTCGAGCACTTTCTGTGCGACCTTGCCTGCGCGCTTGCCGTCGGCCTTGCGGCGCGCGAGGCGCCGCACCTCGGCGGCGTCGTAGCGGTTGTGGCGGCCATTGGGCGAGGGCGCCGAGGCGATGAGTCCACGGCTCACATACGCATAGAGCGTGGCCCGGCTGATGCCGAGTTCGGCGGCGGCTTCTTCCGCGGTCATATAGCTCGACATGGTGGCTCACCTCCTGGAACCGGAGAAATCAATCTATGTTGATCATGATAATCAAGATTGATCCAGGATTCGAGCGGCGCGACGATTCGTGACATCAATTCAGCCCGTTTTCTCCACGCTCTCCTAGCAAAAGGACTCCACACCATGACGCCACGCGACGCGCTCGAACACCTCTGGATGCTGGCGGGCTGCGACCCGTCCGCGCTCGGCTGGCTCGATATGGAAGGCGGCGATCCGGGCCTGCCGTCGATCTTTCGCGTGGGCACGCTCGCGGCGGCCAGCATTGGCGCGGCGGGGCTCGCGGCGGCGCAACTGCACGCATTGCGCTCGGGCCGGCAGCAGCGCGTGGCGATCGACGTGCGCCGGGCACTGGCCGCGTTTCGCAGCGAACGTTATTTGAGCGTGGACGGCAAGCCGCCCACGGAACTGCGTCATCCCGTGACCGGCCACTTCCCGACCGGCGACGGCCGCTGGATCCAGTTGCACGCGAACTTTCCGCATCACCTTGCGGGCATCCTGCGCGTGCTCCAATGTGCGGACGATCGCGACGCCGTGGCGCGCGCGATCCTCGGCTGGGAAGGCGCGGCGCTCGACGACGCGCTCGCGCAAGCGGGGCTGTGCGCCGCGCTCGTGCGTGCGCCGCGCGAATGGGCCACGCATGAGCAAGCGAAGGCGGTGGCGAGCCTGCCGCTCTTCGAGATCGAACGCATTGGCGACGCCCCCGCCCAGCTGCCGCAAACGGGCGATGGCGCGCGTCCTCTGGAAGGCGTGCGCGTGCTCGACCTCACGCGCATCATCGCGGGTCCGGTGGCGGGGCGCACGCTCGGTCAACACGGCGCGGACGTGCTGCTCATCAACGGCCCGCATCTGCCGAACATCGCGCCGCTCGTGATCGACAACGGCCGCAGCAAGCGCTCGGCCACGCTCGACCTGCGCGACGAAGCTGCGTGCGAGCAGTTGCGCGCGCTCGTGCAGGGCGCCGATGTGTTCGTTCAAGGCTACCGGCCGGGCGCGCTCGCCGCGCGCGGCTTCGCACCCGAAGCGCTCGCGCAGTTGCGGCCCGGCATCGTGTGCGTGTCGATCAGTGCGTATGGGCATCGCGGACCGTGGCGCGAGCGGCGCGGTTTCGACAGCCTCGTGCAGTCGGCGAGCGGCATTGTGTGGGCCGAGAGCGCCGCCGCGGCGAAACATGGCGATGGCGGCCGCGAAACCGCGCAGCCATTCGCCAAGGCCCGTCCGCTGCCGTGTCAGGCGCTCGATCACGCCACTGGGTATCTCGCGGCATTCGGCGCGATGGTCGCGCTCGCGCGGCGCGCACGTGAAGGCGGCAGCTGGCACGTGCGCCTTTCGCTCGCGCAAACGGGTCGCTGGCTGCAGACGATGGGCACGCTCGAAGACGGCCAACGCGTGCCCGACGTGGGCGTCGCCGATCTCGCCGATTGTCTGGAGGAAATGGAGTCGCCGTTCGGACGCGTGCGCGCGGTGGCGCCCGCCGAACGGCTCGAACTCACACCCGCGTTTCACGCGCGGCCACCGGTTCCGATCGGCAGCGATGCGCCGGTGTGGAGCGCGCGGTAGAACGAACAGGCGCAAACAGGCGCGATCACGCGCCTGCGCGCGTTTTAGCAAGCTACTTGCGCAATTCCGCGACGAAATCGTAGTAGTCGTTGCGGCAGTACGTATCGGTGAGTTCGATGGCGCGCTGATCGGCGGTGTAGCCCACGCGCGTGATGAGCAGCAGCGCCTCGTTGGGCGCGATACTCATCTGCCGCGCGATTTCCTCGCTCGCATTCACGGCGCGAAAGTGTTGCAGCGCGCGCACGATCGACAGTCCGCGCTGTTCGAGAAAGCTATAGAGCGAGTCGCCGATCGCGTTCGGGTCGGGAATCAGCGCGGCGGGGAAGGTGGAGTTCTCGACGGCCATGACGATGCCGTCGGCCAGACGCAGGCGCTTCAGGCGCGTGACGGCGGCTGCCGGCGAAAGGCCGAGCTGGATCACCTCGTCGCGGCTCGCGGGCTGGATTTCACGCGAGAGCCAGCGCGAGCTGGGCGTGAAGCCGCGTTGGCGCAGCATCTCGCTGAAGCTCGTGAGGCGCGAGAGCGGGTCTTCAATACGCGGCGTGATGAAGCTGCCCGCGCCTTGTGTGCGGCGAATCAGGCCCTGCTCGACGAGCAGCGCGATCGCCTTGCGCGCCGTGATGCGCGAAACGCCGAGAGACTCCGCGAGTACGCGTTCCGAAGGCAGGGCTTCGCCCGCGTTCCAGCGATTGTCGTGAATCGCGACGCTCAGCTTGCGTGCGAGCTGCAGATAGAGCGGCGTGTCGTTGTCCGGGTCCGGGCGCAGGTCGCGCCAGCGGTCTTCCGTGGGTGCGTTCATGGGAGGCGTGCATGAAAGGCGAACGGCAATTTTATGTCATCGGCGTGCGATCACGGAAATGAACGGCTTGCGAGAGTGCGTATGACCGCATTGCGCGCGAGGCGATACACTGGCCGTTCGTTGCCAGTCAGCGCCGTTGCAGCGCGCAAAGGGAGATCATGACGACCGATATCGCTAGCGTCGCATTGCGGGACGGCGAACGCATTCCGAAGCTCGGGCAGGGCACGTGGGAAATGGGCGAGCGCAGCGCGCATCGCGCGGCGGAAATCGCCGCGTTGCGCGAGGGCGTGGCGCTCGGCATGACGCTCATCGACACCGCCGAGATGTACGGCGACGGCGCGACCGAGCGCCTCGTCGGCGAGGCCTTGCAGGGTTTGCGCGACGAAGTGTTTCTCGTGAGCAAGGTGTATCCGCACAACGCGAGCCGCAACGGCGTGGTGCGCGCGTGCGAGTCGAGCCTGAAACGCCTCGGCACGGACCGGCTCGATCTTTATTTGCTGCACTGGCGTGGCGGCGTGCCGCTCGAAGAGACGGTCGAAGGGTTCGAAGCGCTTGTGCGCGCGGGCAAGATCCGCCACTGGGGCGTGAGCAACTTCGACACCGACGACATGGAGGAACTGTTCGCCACACCCGGCGGCGACGCGTGCGCGACCAACCAGATCCTCTACAACATCGCGCGGCGCGGCGCCGAATTCGACCTGCTGCCGTGGAGCGCCGCGCATCGCATGCCGGTGATGGCGTATAGCCCCGTCGATCACGCGCGCCTGCCCAGGCGCTCGCCGCTCGACGACATCGCTCATGCGCACGGTGTCTCGGTGTATCGCGTGGCGATGGCGTGGGTCCTGGGTCAAAGCGGGGTCTGTGCGATTCCGAAGGCAGGACGCGTGGAGCACGTGCGCGACAACCGCGCGGCGCTCGATCTCGTGCTCGGCGCAGAAGAGCACGCGGCGCTCGACGCCTATTTCAAGCCGCCGCGCAGCAAGCGTCCGTTGGAGATGCTGTAACGAGCGATTGAGGTACGCGCTTCTCGCGCGCGGTCATCGCCGGCGCCTGCGTATCGCGAGCAGACAGCCCGCATGGCCGCGTGGGAACGCCACACGTGTCGCGCATCCGGCGACCGGCCCACGGCGGCGGTGCCCGGCCGGGGGACCGGGACGCCGCCGCCGACGCCAGGACTGGCGCGCCTGGCCATCGCGCCAGATCGGGGTGGCTGCAGCGGTTTGCCTGCACCGCCGTACAGGCTCAATGACCGCTGCCATGGCCGCCACCGTGTCCGCCGCCGTACCCGCCGCCCGGGCCGCCCGACGGTCCACCCTTGCCGAATCCACCTCCGAAACCACCGCCGAAGCCGCCGAAACCCCCGCCAAAGCCGCCGCCGAATCCGCCCGATGGGCCGCTCGCCGATCCGCCGTGGCTGCCACAGCCACACCCGCCTGAACTGCCGCCGCCGTTGTTGCCGCCGCCGTTGTTGCCACCGCCGTTGTTGCCGCCACCGTTGTTGCCGCCCCGGAGTTGCGCGCGTCGGGGTGGA